>CAZMMW010000029.1:0-10095 GCA_964567515.1 uncultured Gammaproteobacteria bacterium
GATTTAAAATTAAAAGATGCCCAACACCTTTTATTTTAGCGTTTAAATTAGTATTTGATTACTCTTAAGGATAAATTTGCTTACCTAAATCATCCTCAATAATCACCGCGTTAACTGGGCAAGAGCGGGCGGCTTCTAGAATTTTTTGGACGTCGGCCGACAATTTGTCATAAGTCACCCAATCGCTGGTTTTGATACTATCTTTGGTTTTCATTACTGCCTTGCCCTCATCATCTAATTCAAAAACTTCAGGCAACAACGCAATACAGGAAGCAGCGCTGATGCATAAATCTCTATCTACTTTAACTCGCATATATTTTTTATTTAAAAATTAATATATTAATTGTAAAAATTTTTATTAATACCTTTTATTCTTGTATCATCCTGAACTTGTTTTAGAATCTATTTATTTGAGATGCTGAAACAAATTCAGTATGACAACTCTCTTATAAAGCAATTAAAATGGCGCCCACAGCCATCAATATTATACCAGCTATTATTTTAAAAGTTAAACTTTCCCGCAAAATTACCGCTGCTAAAACTATAGTAAAGACCAAAAATAGCTTATCAATGGAATCGACCTTAGAAACCTCGCCTATTCTTAAGGCATAAAAATAAAAATAGTGCGGATGGCAGTAGCTAAATTAGAATTAACCTCAGCTACATCTATCTTAGCCAAGATAGCAGTGAGTCCAGCAAAAAAAGCAGATAACAATGCGGCAATTAATCAAGGCATGTTAAAAATTTAAAATTAAAAATTATTTAATAAAAACCGCTGTGTTTTTTCGAGCAGCCGCTACTCCCAATTGTAATCTTTCTTTACTAAATGCATAAAGGGTAAAAAGCTTGTCCCCTTTTTTGACTTTATTACCCCAATTTACATGCATATGAATACCTGCTATTTTTTCCCGCGGCGCTCCTAAATTCATGCAGATTTCATTGATTGCGCGATCATGGATCAAAGCAATCCGACCACTTTTCTTAGCGTGAATTTCATAATGAAAAGCGCCGGTGGCCACTTCTTCGGAATTAATGTCTGGATTACCGCCCTGCGCCTTAATAATTTCTTGCATCTTTTTCCAAGCAACGCCACGTCGTAATTGTTTATAAGCTATTTTTCGCCCCTGCCCTCGTTTGCAAAAACCTCTTAATTCAAGTAATTGCCCAGCTAAATAAATTGATTTGCGCTCCAAATCATGAGGGCGTAATTTATGTTGTTGTAATACCCGTAAAACATCTCGCGCTTCCAGGGCAGGACCAATACCTCGTCCCACTGGTTCGCGTGCCAAAGTCTTTATCACCTTAACCTGCATACCAAATTTTTTACCCAACCAGATAAATTTTTTTTCTAACATATTAGCAACGCGACGATTAGGAATTTTGGTAGTCTCCCCTATCGGCATATCAATGACTAAATAATCAACGCCCATGGCAACCTTTTTTGCCATAATGGAAACAAGCATTTTATCATAGGGTTCAAGCGCTAGGGGACGTGAAATTTGAATTATCTTATCATCTGCTGGCGCAATGTTTAAACCACCACCCCATACTAAGCAAGCTTTAGTTTTTTTAACAATATTTTTAATCTCTTTTATAGTAAAAGAAACTGGCGCTAAAACTTCCATAGTATCAGCTGTGCCTGCCGGAGAGGTAATAGCTCGGGAAGATGTTTTGGGAATATATAAACCCAAAGATGCAATAATGGGTACTACTACCATAGTAGTGCGATTACCCGGCAAACCGCCTACCGAATGTTTATCCACCACTTTAATTGGCATATTCATGTTTTCGCCAGTCTCGGCCATTGCTTTAGACAAATAATACAACTCTGCGTTAGAATAAGGTTTAACAAAACTGGATGACACAAAATAAGTTATTTCTACCGCTGATAAACGATTTTCAGCTATATCGGAAATAATAGAATAAATTTCTTCGTAAGATAGTATTTTGCCTAACATTTTACGTTTGATAGCTTGAATAGACGGTGGGCGGGAAATGATAGCAACCTCTACAATGTCATCGTTTGTTATATTGTGCCGTCGCCACACTTCTCGAAATAATCCAATATAGCCAGCTTTAACGCGAGATTTACTAGTATCTGCCAAAACAATTATTTTTTGTTTATTGTTCCATTTAAGTTCAATCCTATCGCCCGCTTGAATACCTAAAGTTTCTGCCTCCTCTTCATTAATCACCGCCACAATTTCACCACCAGCGGAAAAATCTAATTTTTTTGATTTTAAATAGAAAGCCATTGAAAATTTATTTAATAATTATGGAATAACGAGATAAATCTTTTTTTAGTTTAGCATAATTTTTGAATAATAGACTATTGATACCTAAACGACGTGACGGCAAAACATCATCGCTCATTTATCGCCAAGCATTAAACATTCTGAAGGACGATAACCGGTTTTCTTAAGTAAAAATTAAAAAACTGAAGTAATGGTTTAATAACGCCAACTTGATAAGAAAACAACGGATAATCAATATATTTAAATAATCTAGTCTTTTTAATAATCCTAGCTTCAAGCACACTACTATTAGATAAGAGACCAATTTTATAACCAAGACCTTTCAATTGTCTAAGAAGAGGCAAGGTATAATTGTAAAGTTTAGTATTTGATTCAGCGATATGACGTAACTGGATTACTCTGTTTACTAAATCCGGTTGTAAAGGTAGCCCAATATTCCTACAAAGATTGGCGTAAGCTAAATATTCAGATGACCAAAGTTTTAACTGTAATAATCTCTCAAAAATCTTTACAAATTTCTTATAAGGTATCTTAGATTTAACTACCTCTGAAATTTTCTTACCAGAAATATAAGGAACTTTCCGATAAGTCAGGGTTTGCCACAAATCTAAAATAATCCGCTTTATCATGTATCTTTTTAAATTAATAAACAATCTTCGGCTCTGTACCCCAGAGTTTAACTGCTACCGACAAGGCTGACTCAGGAAAAGCTTTTACATAATCTTTAATACTCTGTCCGGCCATTATTGCTTTACGAGCCTCCAAGGCCGCTTCCGCTCCTTTTTCTGCTCCTTGAGGATGATCCAATACGCCACCACCTAACTGGATAAAAATATCCTTACCTAATTTTTGTGCTACTGTATCCAAAACCCCAGGGTGTAAACCGCCCGAAGCCACTGACCAAACCGGCTTGATCGTATACCATTTCTGCCCCAAGGAATGAAGGTGGGGGTCGGGTAGTGTTTCATCCGACGATGCCACTCGTTTAATTTGCTCTACTTCCGGAGAAAAATGAAATTGATCAAATGGCGCGGCTAATTCAGCCGGATTCATAGCTGTATCTATCAACTCGCTTTCACCATAATCCTCCATTTTGGCTTTAGGCAACCCAATGTGTAAAGAATCGACTCCCAACAAGCGCATTATTTTAGCAATTGTCAACATGGATATACTGAAACCCCATAAAGCCCCCTCCCCTCTAATTCCCGGGCCAGATTCGCGCGTAAAAAATCCGTGCATTGCCCGATGGGCATAAATAAATAACCCGGGATTTTTTAAACGCATACTATGTACCGCTGTAAAACCGGTTGTTACTACATCCACCATCATCGCTCGTCCACCATACTCTTTAATCATCTCAGCTCTTTTTACCATAGTATCAATATCAGAATGAGTAATATTACAAAGATAAAGTTTTTTGGGATAACCCCTTTGTTCCACTTCTCGCTGAACAGCCAATACTTCTTTTACTCGATCTTCAAATTTATTAAACGGTAAACTGGTTAGATTCTCATCGTCTTTAATAAAATCATAAGTACCGTCACCGGCTGTCCACAAACGTCTTGCCAATATTGCCTGCTCTTGGGCGGTACAGCCAACTTTAGGTTTAGGTACCGTGCCCATAATTGGATGACTATCGGTATGATCCAATATTTCTCGCAAACCAGCTATACCAAAACGCGGACCAGGAAAAGATGTTACTAAAGGACGAGGAAAACGAATATCAAATATTCTTAAACCTTGTACCATTTTCATACCGGCAATATTGCCCACCGGACCAGCTAAAAAACCAGACATATTCCCAAGTTCAAACAAATCCCAGCGATAGGCCACTTTAAACATATGATTGGCGCGATCAATATCATAAGCAATCGCTTTATATTCATCAGCCACCTTCATTCCTGAATCAGCCCTAACTTCTACCTTGGTCCAAGTACCTGTGGAAGATTCAGCGGCCACCGAAGCAACGGCGTCTAGAAAAACATCATCTGGGATGCCGTTCGCCAAATGTAATTTAAATAAAACGATAACATAATTTTCATCTGGATTTTTTGGTTGCCACCCTGGAGGCGCTAAATAATTTAATTGTACAGCCATAAGAGAATTTGAAGTTTAAAATTAAAAGTTAAAAATCATCTTTAATTTTGAATCGTAATTTTGAGCTTTGTATTTTTAATTTTTAACTTTTCAGCCATGGATAAAATTTTAACGCCGCTTTTTTAACTTGCGCTGGTTTAATAATGCCCGCTTCGGTTACTATACCGGTAATAAACTTGGCCGGAATTTTATCAAAAGCAAAATTAATAATTTTGGTTCCATGAGGCGCCCCTAACCAAATTTCTTTACCTGGTCTTATTTCTATAATACTCTGTTTATCCCAATCTAATTTTAGTAAACTAGCCACAATATAAACTGGAATCTGGGATTCGTAAGCCGCTAGCGCTATGCCAAAACTACCAATTTTATTAATCACCGAACCATCTGGTTCAATACAATCAGCGCCTAAAAATACCAAATTAATTTTTATTCTGTCGCCAGAATGATTAGAAACTAGCCAAGCGGCAGCGCTATCAACCACTAATACTGATTTTATTCCCGCCCGCCTTAAACGCCGATCAGTAATTCTACCTTGAAACAAAGGCCTGGTTTCGGTATGCCAAACTGTAAACTTTTTAGCAGCTTCCTTAGCTTGTTTTAAAATTGATTCTACTTGAGATGAATGGCAATGGGTGAAAATGTTAATACCTGATTTAATTAATCTGGAACCGTATTGACTAATTAAACTATCGGCCGAAGCTACCGCTAATTTTATTTTCTGTTCTTGTTTTTTTAAATAAACCTGCCACTCGTTATATCTAATTTGTGGAATTAAAGAATTAATAAACCAGCTAACTAAATTTCGTGCCATCGGTTCTGTGGGACGCAAGTTAGCCAGCCTATCTGCTATTTTACGTAAACGCCAAAGATCCTTAGCCTGATGGCAATGTTGATAACTACGTGCTACCAAAATCACGTGTTGTAAAGTAGTTAAGGCCACACTACGAGCGCCCTGCACTTTAATATCTTTAATATGTTTTTCAAAAGTGGTTAAAGTGATTTTTTTCATATTTTAAAATTCTATTACCTCGCCTGGCCGCACAGAACCGCTAGTCTTATCAGGAACCGACAGCGGTGGAGTTTTAACCGCTTTATTACCAGAATTAAATGGCATTGGTTTGTTTTTTAGTAATTCGTTTAACGAAACTGCCTGATCAGTATCTTTAAAAATATCATCATGTGGTATAACTACCGGCTTGTGTTCAAACTTGGATTGAGGTGTGGTAACAGCAGGTTCAGTTTTTTGAACCTGATTCGTAGTAAGATTTTTATTTTTACCAGACTCGCTAGTAACGCCAGTTTGAATAACCAAACGTGGTTTAGGTTTAGGAATTAAACCTTGCCTCATTTTTTTCATATCTTCTTTGCAATATACCGGCCTAATACCATCGGGTTTAAAAGTCAATAAAACTTGTTTGCCACAAACCCAACAATAATCTTCATACATCGGCTGATTGGTCTGTTCTTTATCTATATCCTCTTTATACATTTTATCTTCCACAGTTAAACTCTTGCTCTCTTGTCTAGCTGTCTGTTTGAACATTTCTTCTACTCCGGTCCAACGCAATATTTTATCCTCTACCTCCAGTCGCCCCTTACCATAACGTTCACGTGACACTTTAATCACCTTGTCTTTATTGCCAGTAACCTGCGCTACTGGAGGCAAAGTAGTAGCACTAAAAGGTTCGGAAGTAATACCATCAATCATCAACTTTAGATAAATATTGTATTTTGGTAAATTAACCAAATCAGTCTGCAAAAAAGTCGGTGTAAATTCTTTTTCTAAAAACTCAGCATCCTCTGCTCCTATTCGGAAAACTATCAGCGTACCAACGTTACCAAAAACCGCCGCTTTAACCACATCACCCAACTGCTCAATATACTGATGAGCCATAATTAAATTCAAACGGTATTTGCGCGCTTCCGATAAAATATTGGCAAAACTTTCCGTGACAAAATTTTGAAACTCATCAACGTACAAGAAAAAATCTTGCCGTTGCGACTCATTTATATCGATACGACTCATAGCTGCCAACTGTAATTTGGTAATCATCATAGCGCCTAATAATGCTGAATTATCCTCGCCAATTTTACCTTTGGCTAAATCAAATAATAAAATTTTGTGATTATCCATAATATCACGGATATCTATGGTGGATTTGGACTGACCAACAATATTACGGATAATGGAAGAGGATAAAAACTGTCCGATTTTGTTTTGAATAGGAGAAATGGCTTCCACTCTAAATTTCTCATTATAATTATCATATTCATCTAACCAAAATGACCTCACTACTGGATCTGTTACTTTTTCTAAGACTTTTTTACGATACCTTTTATCAACCAAAATACGCGTGATACCCAAAAGAGTAGAACCAGGATATTCCAACAAACTTAAAATAGCGTTACGCAAAATGTATTCCAATCTCGGTCCCCAAGAATCAGCCCAAATTTTCTTAAACACCCCCACTAAACCGGATGCCACTAAGTGACGATACCTAGGATCTACTGATTCTAAAACATTAAAAGCTATAGGAAAATCTAAATCCGCTGGATTAAAATAAACTATATCATTAATACGATAAGACGGAATGACTTCTATAATTTTATTAACTAAATCACCATGCGGATCAACTACAGCCACACCCTTACCAGTTCTAATATCAGCATATATCATATTTTCTAACATGACAGATTTGCCCATGCCGGTTTTACCAATTACATAAACATGGCGGCGACGATCATCTAATTTAATGCCAAACTTATAATTATGACCGCGGAAATTGGTCACGGCAAACGGCACTATATCATTTTGTTGTTGTTCTGATTGGCTCATAATTTATTCTACAATCGGCAAATTGGTTGGCGCTTTGCCTTTAACTTGAGATCTTGCTTCTATGGTGGGCATCACACGACGCGGCGTTTGTTTTGTAAAAACCGGCAGGGTAAATGGCGGCTCAGCTTTCTTAAGTTCAGTTTTTCTGACCAAAGGCGCTCTAACGGTCATCACTGGAAAATGATAAACAGTAGCTAACTCTTCGGTATTTAAAATTCTACCCAAACCAGCACCACGGAAAGGGCTGCGTAATTTATATGCTCTGAGAATTTTTTTCTGTTTTCTAGTAATGCGTTGTTTAGTTAAAATATAATCCGCTTTGGTTGTTATTAATTTTGAAGTCTTAAAACCATTTAAATTCAGAGCTGTAAATTGTTTGATGGCGCCTACCACAGCATTCACACCTCTTCCTTTTAAAAAAGTATCACGACGACCCCAATAAACCATTCTAAATTTCACTCGAAAACCAATTTTAGAAATCTTTCGTTCAATAGCTGCTACTATATCTCGCTGGCCAGGCGTTAATTTAATAATAGTCGGCACTGCTCCCATTTCATCTTTCTTAGTTTTAGCTTCTTCAGTTGGGGCATAAGGAATTAATGAATCCCCCATATAACGTAGGGTCTCTATAACACCTGATCCTAAATTGGTCCAAGCGCTATGTTTAGCCTTGTATCCTTCAGTAATTTTTTTAACTTCAGCTACCCCCTCTTCCTTCCATTTATCATCAATGGGGATAATTAATAATTGTAACCACACATCTTCATCTGAATTAATACGAGACAAAATCTCCAACAGCGCCGCCATTGGATCTTTAAAATCCTCGGGAGTTTGATGCTCAAAATCAACATAAGTGCGAATAGGATAAATATCCTTATTATCCAAAACAAATTCAGTGCCCCATAGATCATATTGCTCCGTATTAAAATCAGAAGGAATACGATCAATATAATCTTCGCTTTCAACAATCTCCGCATCAGGATATTGGGCATAAATTGCCGCCTCTACCAAATCCCGATACTGTACTGGCGTACGTATAAAAAATTGAATGTAACCACCCAAAGAAGCAATTTCAAAACTAAACGGCTCTTGATATTGGCCCAACCAGTAACATTGATATTTATTGGGTTTACTATAAGTAGCTGCCAGTGCGGTAAAAACGCTTTCTACCGCCTTGGGTGATTGTTCAGTTTCTTTTGGTACATCAATAGCTAATAAAACGTATTTTGTTTTATACGTTATATAATCACGACGTTTATTATATAACCTATATAAAAACCACATGGGCACAAATAAACCAAGAAACACCGGCGGCCCTAAATAGCTTAACATTAAAACTATTAGTTCTCTATCAGACAAGGAACCCAAGTATGATAGGAATTCAAGTAACCCCAAATTCATATTTTTATTCTCCGGGCGCTAATTGATAACGTCCTTCTAAGGTTCTAAGGAACAATTTACGATTAGTTAAAGCTAAATAAACAGTAGCTGGTTTAATTTGACGCTGTTTTAAAACTTCAGCCAAGATTTGCTCACGGGTTAATGGTATATTCTTATCTTTTAAAACATTGGTGATCACGTCTACTACTACACCTGGTTTATACCCCCATTCAGATAAAGCATAAATCCCCCTGCCCACCAAGACAAATCGACGGTCTAATATTAATTCATTATGCACCGTAGGAGCATAAGCGGATTTATGATCAAACTTTTGTTCATTAATTAAGTTGGCTATTTCCTTAAAATGCAACGGCTGGCCAGACTTTTTCAGCACCAAATAAATTTTATCACTCATTCTCTTTGGAGTAATGGTTTCCCAGGAAGACAAACCCCATTCGCCATACGGATTTCGTTTAATCAGAGCGCTCACTTCTAACAAATCCAAAATTAAATGTATATCAGTTAAAATACTGCCTAATGGTCCAACTAATTTTTTATCTAACAATATTTTGCCCAATCCTTCATCTGTCATCGGCTTTCCCGTTTGTTCTAATAAATCAAAAGCTTGCTGTAATAAATCATCTAATAACGCCCGCGAAGCTGTTTTTAAAATCCAAGCTGGACAATATTTAGGAATTTCGTCCGTTAATGGCCGAATAAAATCGTCTAATAATTCTGATAAATAAAAATGAATAACATTAATGGGAATATTCTGGCCCCCTGCTTCACCTAATAACTGCAATAATTTTGCCTCAGTTACAACCCCTTCTTGGCTTTCAATAGTTTCCATAATCACCATGCGTACCGGTGTTAATACTTCATGCAATTTTGGTGACTGTTTTATTTTATTAACCACTAACTTTTCTATCTGCCTGACTCTCTCTCTGGTAATTTGAAAAGATTTACCTACGCTTTCTAAAGTTTCTTTTTCTGTACCAGATAAACCAAAACGACGCGTGATAACTTGTGCTTCGCGTTCAGATAAATGTTTCAATATTTCTCCCAGTACTTCCTGCGGTCGAAATTGTTCTTTACGTGAAAACTGTTGGGTAGTAATTATCTTATCTAGAATTGATCCTTGATCATTAATTATCATAAGTATAATACCGTATATTATATTTTAATTATATCATATAATTAAATTTATGTCAAATATACGTAATAGTCTAATACCTTTGTGCCACCTAGGAGTTAAAATATGTACACGCCCTATATATAGCCAACTTGATATTAATATCTAATAAGTAACGGCCTTGCTGTTTTTTAAAATAAGATTTTATCCTTTAAGAAAAAATCAATAAGACAAAAATTAGGCGTTTTTGACGGATCAGTCAAAAACGCCTACAAAATCCAATAATTATTCTATTTAGTAAATTTCCCTGCGCCAAGAGCGCAGGGTGTTAAAAAACTTATAAATAAAATCAAAATCTTCAATTAATGAATATAAAGATTAAAAATTCTAAGATT
>CAZMMW010000030.1:0-9913 GCA_964567515.1 uncultured Gammaproteobacteria bacterium
GCCCTATGGTATTTGTATTATAAATCACTACTTTTTGTCCATTTTGTTATGTTTTAAAGACAAGGAGGTATTGACAAAAAGTACGAATAGCATTAAGGTGATATTAAAGTCAAAATCGTACTAAAACAATTAAATAATAGCCACCATGATGGTGGTGATATCAAATCAACATTGATGCGTAAGGCGTCAGAAAGGAAAAAGGAAAGTTGAGGTGAAGATGCGACCAACGTTAAAAAATGTGCTTACCGCCTTTAGTATAGCACTTATAACTGGATTATTTGGCTGGTGGGCTGGACTCGTGTGGTGGCTATCTCTTACGAAAACAATTCAGACTCTTAGTATCACAACAGGTGTACTCTGCTTTGTGGCACTAGGTGTGAGTGTCAACTTACTTAGATTGACCACTCAAATAAGTGAGTTGCACACGCAGTCATCTGATTGGGGTGTTTATGTTTTCGCGCTCGCCGTAATACTAATTATGATGGTACATCCACTGCTCATGTCCAGCGCCATGCGTGTTGTACAACTATTTTTATTTTAAGATGTTGGCTACAGGAACGTAGAATATTGCGTTCCTTTTTATTTCGTTTTATTTTTCCGCCACTCTTGAATTTTTTTATGGTGACCACCAAGCAACACTTTAGGCACGCGGTATTTTTTGTTACCGACTTTAAATACTTTTGGTCTAGTGTAATGATCGTGTTCTAAAATACCTTTTTTAGAAAACGATTCGTTTAAGATAGATTCTTTTTTACCAACTACTTGGGGAAGCTGTCTGGCTACGGCATCAATAATAATAGCGGCTGGCAGTTCGCCACCGGTTAGCACATATGGGCCGATAGAAATTTTTTCATTAATAAATTTTTCCACGCGAGCGTCCACACCCTCATATCGCCCGCAGATAAAAATTAACCGATTATATTTTGTTAATCGTACTGCATCTTTATGAGTAAATTGTTTGCCATTAGCCGCCAATAAAATAACTCTCGTTTTTTGAGCTTTGGTTTTGAGGCTTGATTTGACATTAGGATTTTGGATTTTGGATTTTAAAACCTTGAGAGTCTTCAAGGTTTTAAATATTGGTTCTACTTTTAAAAGCATTCCAGTCCCGCCACCGTAAGGTTTATCATCAACTGTTTTATGTTTATCAGTCGTATATTTACGCAAATCGTGAGTGGCAATTTTAATAATCTTATTTTTTTGCGCCCGCTTTAAAATACTCTCATTAAAATATGAGTTTAAAGAACGGGGAAAGACGGTGATGATATCAAAAAATGTCATATTATTCATTTTGTGCTCGTTTAATCATAAATTTCACATTTTCACTAGCATTCTGATAGGTAATAATTATCTTAGGGTGATTATTCTGCCAGACGTGAAAAATTTCATCAGCAAAACCTTGGTCCACGGTTTTTACACCCTTAAAATCCAATGTAATGTGTTTAAATTTTTCTAAACCCACCATAATGCGTCTGCCTTGCGAACGAGAGATATATTCATTTCTTAATTCATATAGCTTAACTGCTACTTTAGTTTTAGAAAAACCGTAAGCTTCGCCACTATAATTTTTAAATATTTGCTGTAGGTTTTTCTTAGATTTTGGGTTGATAGAAAATATTACTTTAGTGCCTTTGGTAGTTTTAATATCACGGATAAAGATATCATTTATTAAATTATTAAAAATAAGTTTCTTGCCAAAACTTTGAATAGTAAGCAGGTCGGCTACTTTAGAGGCAAAGAAAATACCTTCGCCACTATGCTGGCGCGGTGCGGTAGTTTGTTTGCCTTTAAGTAAATCTTGGATGGCATCAAGCGTAGTGGCCAAATGTCTTTTTTGTCTGATATTATTGAAAATTCCAATGCCTTTGTCTACTACTTCAAATTTTATTACCTTTGGTTGGCGGCTTTTAGTATAATATAAAAATTAAAAGTTGGCAACCAGTTGGCAACCGTGGTGAATATATCTAGCAACTTAATTTTTTTCGCTTTAAAATACTTCTGATAGCACTTTTTTAATAATAAAAAAGTCAGTTGCGATTATAGCGACTGACTTTAGTTTTTTGCTTATTAACTATCTCACGACAGTTTCAGGCGGGAAGCATCTCACCTAACCATGGGCTAACTATTTTTAAATCAACTTTATTTGGATTTTTTCTACGGAATACCCAACTCTCTTTTTTACGCACAGTGAAGTTTGTATCCATAAAGTATCCTGTTTGATAATACTTTGCTGGATGAAAAAGTTCATACTCGTAAAAACCTTGAGAGTCGTCAGCAGTCAGACGATCTACCTCTTCTGCGACCTCGTGCGGCATTAGCCAAAAACAAGGCTTAGCGTTGGTTTCTCTAAAGACGAATGGCCGAGTGATCAGTTCATTCGGGCAGATAACGCTGCTAATATTTAGCACTATAATGCTAACTTTCTTGTTTTTCGCTATAACCTCGACACACCACGCTTTAATTTTTTTCATGGTTTTTCACCATGATTGATGAACTAACGACTCATACTTATCCGCCAGTCCACCGAAAATCAAGGTCTGCACCCGGACACTTTTCTTAGTAAGCTTATTTAGCACACCCAAGAAAAAATTGTGGGACAGTTTAGTGACAAGATCATTGACATCGTCCTTATTGTGGTCGCCAGTAACCATAATCGTTCCTTCTGGACTAATTCCAAAGGGATATACTCCTAGAGCGTGAATATAGATCACTTTCTCATATAACGAGAAATTAATCCTATCCAATAGGATATGATAACCTTTCAAATCTTCTTTGCCTGCGGAACAAATTAAAGTTACATCGAGCACAATTCCTGACACTAGGAATTCTGTATAGAGCAACCCTTTACGACTCAAACCGTATATTGTATTTTCTGAATCGCGACTGTAGCGAGCGAGACAAGCACTGCCAATAGCACCGGTGGCACCATTGATAATTATAAGTCTTTTCATATTATTAACCTTTTATTAAATTTTTAAAGATGATTATTTTTGTTTTAACCATCTAATCTACGCTAGGGCTGGACAAATACCAATAAATACGCTATAATTCGTTTTTTTAGTAAAAAAATATTTTAATAGAATACTATACTATGTCACTGCTAGAGGAAATTCAGCATTTACGTCGCCATATTACGAAACAGGCGGTTATTCTGCGCTCAGACAGCAAAAATCTCGTGAGGAAGTTGTGATATACAAAGGTACTGCCGCCCTAAACGCCACCTGGTTTAATCGGCTCACACGGTTTATTACTAACACCAAGCATAACTATGCAGATGGTGAAGTTGCTGGAGACGATATTACCAACCTTTTCCCTGGCGACCGCATTACGTACCATTTTGCAAACCCACTTAAGGCTGATGTATTTTGGACCCATGCATTCTATTTGCTCGCTGAACACGCTCCTGCTTCAGAGCCAGTGTACCTTTACAATCCTCATGAATGGTTTCTGCTGGCATGACATGAGAATGAAACAGAAGCCATTCGAACAATAACATCCCAAGGAAAACAATTTTTACTACTCGCTGGCGATAATACTCCACTTGACCGATATGTAGATCAATATTTTGATGGTGAACATAGTCAGTACTATATGCTTCCTAAGCCACACTTTAAAAGGAATAATTACTATCTAAACATATTTGGTAATGTGTTGATTGAAGTCTGACTTGATAAAAAGATGTCGAATGTGATTGACAGTTTTTACCAACAAACTCCATTGTGGAATAATGGAGCGAGTATGCGCCTTGCAGCTATTCTTAAGCAAAACCATCGAGTAAGAATTACTATTTCTCACAACAAAAACCGGGCAGATCTGTATAAAAAATTCTGCCATAAATTCTTCTATATACAAAAATAAGTAAATACAAAACCCCCCGACCAGTCGGGGGGTTTAGGTTTAAATGATTTAGATCTTTAGATCATCAACCATTGAGGTATCATCACTGCCTTCCATCGCTTGGCGTTCATCACGTGAGCGGCGAGGGCGACTAGAACCTTCCGGTTCATAGATCTTAAGGTTCACGCGGGCGTTGTTCTTCGCTCCAACGACGCGGAGTAAGGTTCTTAAGCTGCGGGCAGTTTGACCAGATCGGCCAATGACTTGTCCCATATCAGCCGGATTGACTTTCAAGGTGATTAAAACACCTCGTTCATCGATAGTTCTTTCGGTCTTTACATCATCTGGATGATCGACCAAAGTTTTAACTACATATTCAATAAAAGCTTGATCTCGTTGATTATCCATACTTCTTTTTCTATTAAGAGTAAAATTTATGAGTTAGACGGATTTGTATATTGTCTGTATTTTGGGCAGTAATAGCGAAGATTGTTAAAGTGCTCGACCTTTTTTACTACAGCTGGCATTTTCAACAATAACTAAATCAGCTAACTCTAGCTACAAATAAGGTTAACAAAATAATAATTTTTAGTCAATAGTTTAACTGATTGGCGCAGCGGTTTTAGTTTCGGCAGCGGAGATTGATTTTTCAGCTGGAACAACTGTCGGTTTTTCATCAGCGGTTTTTTTCTTTGGTTTCCAAACTTTTAGTTTATCAGCGCTGATAATTTTTTGTTCTACGAATAAATTATGAACCCGTGATGTGGCTTGGGCGCCGCGTTCCAACCAGTGCTTAATTCGCTCAACATTAAACTCGGCTCGTGGGGGATTAGTATGAGGATTAAAGCTACCTAAATTTTCCAGATAATCGCCATGAGTATCCTTGGTTTTTTCAAGGATAATTAAGCGAAAAAAAGCCTGCTTTTTTTTGCCTATACGTGCTAATTTAAAGACTAACATAATAACTTATACTGATGTTACACTAAATAATATTTAGCGTCAAGACTTATTTTTTCTTAGGTTTGCCAGCAATGGCGTTGGCCTCATCTAGTTTGACTGATAATAATCTGGAAATACCGTCATCGCCCATAGTTACGCCGTAAAGTATGTGAGCTCGTTTCATGGTGGCACGGTTGTGAGTAATGGTAATAAACTGAGTTTGCTGTCCTAAATTTTCTAAAATAGCACTGAAACGTTCAGAGTTAGCTTCGTCTAAAGCGGCATCTACTTCGTCTAATACTACAAAAGGCGATGGTTGATGAGAAATAATAGCGCAGATTAAAGCAATAGAAGCCAACGCTTTTTCACCGCCTGAAAGAGCGGTAATAGAAGATAGTTTTTTTCCGGGAGGAGTGGCTTGTATTTCCACTCCCGAGAACATGGTGGCCTTTAATTTTTCTTGTAAGATGAATTTTTCTTTGGCTGTTTGGGAAATTAATTTTTTATCCTCCTCTCCTTCTTCCTGAATCTCTTCCTCCGATTCTTTGTCAGTATTGATTTCTTTTTGTAGTTTTAATTCGGCCTTACCGCCATTAAATAACAGTTGAAAATATTTAGCAAATTTTTCATTGATAGCACGGAAATTGGTTAAAAATTCTTGGGTGATGGTTTGATCCAATTCTTGGATTATTTGTTCGAGAGAAGCAATGGCAGATTTTAAATCATGTTCTTGATTAGATAGAAAATCATGGCGTTCTTTGGTGCGTTGATATTCCGCTATCACCTCTGGTTCAATACCGCCAGTAGTTTCTAATTGATGTTTTAATTTTTGAATTTCTAAAGCAGTTTCACCCTCATCTAATTCTTTAATTTCTCCCAGTTGTTTAATAGCCAACGCTAATTCAGGCGGTAATTCTTGTGACATTTCACGTTCTAAGTCTTCTTGTTTAGTATCCAGCCGAGCTATAGTTATAGCCAGATCATACCCTTCCTGTTCGGTGCTATGTAAGAGAGAATTAGCTTTTTGTAATTCATTTTGTAGATCAAAGAATTGTTGCTTAGTGCTTTCGGCGGTTTGTTGCCAGCCGGCTAAATCACGGGCTAGTTTATCCAGTTTATCCTGGTTAATTTTAATTTTATTATTTAACTCTTTAGTGTCTTCTAAATCACGATAACCTGTTAAAGCTTGGGTAATATTTCGTTGCTGGTCAGTTAACTTTTTAAGGCGTAGCTCAAGATTTTTGATTTCTTGTTGTAAAATTTCCTCTTTAGTACGTAAAGTAGCCAGAATATTAATTAATTGTTCTTTATCATGAATTAATTGTTCATTAGCAGAAGTTTTTTTACCAGTCAGGCGGTTACCAAGTAAACATAGTTCTTCATTTAGCGCCTTTCCCTGTTTGGTTAATTCCGTTATTTCGCGTAAAGTAGCCACGCCAGCTAGTTTATTAAGCCAATTATTAAAACGTTCACTTAAATGATTTAATTCAATACCTACCTCCGTTGGTAAATGTCCAGCAGAACTTAAAGTTTGCCAAGATTGAATAATCTTTTTTTCTTCCATTAATTTGGCTTGCAGTTTAATTTGAACGTCAGCTAGATTTTGTCGTGCTAAATTAAGATTAGTCTGTTCTTGTTTCAGCTCATATTCTAATTCGTTTTGTTGTTTTTTTAACCAGGCAATTTCCCCCTCACCTTTCTTAATATGAGCCAATTCTTCTTGGGCCTGAGCTAGACTTTGTTGTTTAAGTAAAGCGTTGAGTTGGTGCCGTTCGTTTTCATACTCTTGTTGCAGCTTAGTATAAGTGGCCGGTACTAATTCTGATTTTTCCAAATTTTGTACTTGCTTGTTAAGTTCGACTACTTGTTTTTTAGCAATATCAATTTTTTGCTGAATAGTTTGTTGTTGTTCTTTTACCTTGGTATGTTGAATAATTAATTTGCTTAAGCGATAGCGGAAATAATTTTTTTGTAATTCAGTGAGATTGCTTTCCAATTCTTCCCGTTGCTCTAGCTTTTTTATTTGCCTGGTTAATGATCTTAAACGCGGTGTAATTTCTTGTAGCACTAGTTCTATTTGTTCTAAATTATCAAAAGTTCCCATTAATTTATTAATGGACTGTTCACGTTTCAGTTGATATTGTTTAATACCAGTAGCCTCTTCAAAAAATTCTTTACGTTCTCCAGGTGATGACAACAAGACGCTGTCTATCATGCCTTGGCCAATAACACTGTAAGTTTTTTGGCCTAAGTTAAATTGTGCCAACAGTAGATTAATATCCACTAATCGCACTGGTTTGTTATTTAAGAGATATTCCCCCTGGCCATCGCGGTAGACACGCCTAGTAATTACTATTTCTGAATAATCAATAGGCCCCCGTCCATCCTCATTATTTAAATAAATACTAGCTTCGGCTAAACCAGACCGGTTTTTTTTATCCGAGCCTGCAAAAATAACATCTTCGGAGTGTTTGCCGCGTAGAAGTTTAAGAGACTGTTCGCCCAAAACCCAACGAATAGCGTCGGCAATATTGGATTTGCCTGAACCATTTGGTCCCACTACGGCGGTTAATTGCCTATTAAATTGCAGGGTAGTTTTTTGGGCAAAAGATTTAAAACCTTGAATTTCTAGTTTTTGTAGATACATAAAGCAGTAACATCGCTTATTAAGCGCTAGCGATAAGAATAATTTTACAGGAAAAATAAATAAAAAGCTACTTGATTTAATAGCCAATCTTAGGTTTATAATATTTTATTCCCACCCTTTTATCTTTAATCCCTCTTCTGCTGCTACTACTTGGGCCTCTTGTTTGGAAGAGCCAGCGCCTTGAGCGATTAATTGCTCAGCCAAATAAAGACCGACAGTGAAAGTTTTAGCATGATCAGGACCATGTTCATCCAGCACTAAATAATGAGGAGTAATACCTGTTTTTTCTTGGGCAATTTCTTGGAAACGACTTTTGGGATCAAGGTACAGGTGATTATCTAAGATGGCGGGTAATTTGTTTAAAATAAAACGATTAATAAAATCAGTAACCTTGTCAATTCCTTGATCTAGATAAACAGCGCCGATTAAGGCTTCTAAGGCATTGGCTAGGATATATTGTCTGGCTTTACCATTGATGTCTCTAGCTTCACCGCGGGAAAGATATAAATAATTATCTAACTTCAATTCATTAGCCACTAAAGATAAATTTTTAGCATTAACTAAAGCTGCCCGCCAATTAGTTAGTTCGCCTTCGGGATTAGGATAATTTTTATATAAATATTCTGTCACTACCAATTCCAATATGGCATCACCCAAAAATTCTAAACGTTCATTATGGGATAATGAAAATTCCGGATTTTCATTTAAGTAAGAGCGGTGCACTAAGGCCTGTTTAAGCAGTTCTGGATTATTAAACACCAGGTCAAGTTCATTAGCTAAGTTGATAATTTCAGCCATAAAAAATTATTTGTTAAGGTGTGTTTTGCTATCTGCTTCGCTAGAGTTATCCACTAATTGTTTAAAATCTTCAATAGGTAGTTCTCCGGCTCCAGTTAATTCTTTATATAAAGAACCTAAA
Organism: uncultured Gammaproteobacteria bacterium; assembly: GCA_964567515.1. Taxonomy (GTDB): domain Bacteria; phylum Patescibacteriota; class Patescibacteriia; order Veblenbacterales; family UBA10138; genus JBBIVB01. Next base: position 8,343 of record CAZMMW010000030.1, read on the forward strand.
ACACCATTAATAAACCGAGACGAAGAATCAGAACCAAAAGCTTTGGCTAATTCTATAGCCTCATTAATAGCCACCTTGGGGGGTATTTCTTTACCGAATTTAAGTTCAAAAATACCAATCCGCAAAATATTGCGGTCAACAGCGCTAATTTGATCCAAGGGCCATTCTGGTGCCAGCTTGGTAATAATTTTATCAATATCGTCTTGGTGTTTTAAAACCCCTTGGACAATGCGTTCACTAAAACTCTCATCTTCCAGTCCGGGTGCTAGTTCTGCTAAATTTTTTTGCACTATATTTAACAGAGTTGACGGTTTATCTAAAAAATCCCATTGGAATAAGGATTGTAGCACCACTGTGCGGACCAAATGGCGATTGGACATAGTAAATTAAAAATTTAAAATTAAAAATGAAAAATCTTTGAACTTTACTTTTCTTTTTCTTCTTTTTTATCTTTTCTGGTTTTGTCAGCTTTGATTTTTGATTTTATTTTGATGACCTGTCGGTTTTTGTAATAACCGCAAACAAGACAAACGTGGTGTGATAAAACGGCTTTGCCGCAATGACTACACTTAGCCAGATTTTTTTTACCCAAAGCAAAATGGGCTGCGCGTCGGCGTTTATGAGAAGATGTTCTACGATGGCCTGGTAAACCCATATAATTTAGTTTCTAGTTTCTAATAGTTAGTTATTTAATTCTTAATCTTAATAATATCAGATTATATAAATTAGCGCGTTTTGGCAAGTTCTTCAAAGAACAAAACCTCTTGTTGACTTGGTGGTTATTTAGGTATAAAGTTATATAGTATTAAAATAGTACTTAATAGTACTTAAAAGAAAAAAATTAATTAATATTGAACCTAAACAATTAAAGAGGTATTTATTATGAAAAGTGAAGACTTTGATCCTGACAGGGATCACAGAAGGACGATTCGCCGTATTTGGATAACTATCATTCTAATAATAGTAATTTTTGGAGGAGGTATTGGCTATTTCCTCTTGAATAAAGTGCAGCAGCAAAGCACGGTTGAGTATAAGGGAATTTATAATCCAGACAAAACTACTTTTTATCTAATACAAGTACCAGATACATTAGTTCCGCAAATCAAGCAGGCATTTGTCAAAAAGTTATGCCGTTTGGAAAACTTTATTGATCATGCTATTTGGATTACTTTATTACCAGACAGTTTTGCCGCCGGTGACCCAATAGACAAAAGAGTAAAATATCATACCGCATTAAATATTTTAAATGCCCTGGATTCAGTGAACAAGATTATTGTCGGTGGTAATTTAAAAAACACTGAACTATTTTATTCTTTTAGTCTAGATAGCGTTACCAGAAAGCGTTTAGTTAAAATGGATATTAACACAGCTTATGTTCCTTTGTTGAAATAAAAATTCGATTAATTCAAATCAATTAAAATCAGGGCCAACCAATCAAACACGGTTGGTTTTTTATATTTTAAGATATAGGGCTTGGAACTATAACAAATTAGCCAAAAATTGGTGTGTGTTAGGTCTGTACAATTAACAGTCAATGGTAACAGTCTGTAGGTATTTCTCTTGAGGAGTTA
>CAZMMW010000031.1:0-9897 GCA_964567515.1 uncultured Gammaproteobacteria bacterium
CGCCAAAATGTTTTAATTCTTCGCACTAAATCTTTGGACCTTCCAATATAAACGATATCTGTTCTACCCCTTAATCTTGGAAACTTTTTTTCAAGAAAAATTGTATAAACTCCCCGTACTCGCCGAATTTCTTTAATAATTTGTTCTGCATCTAACTTTTTTGGTTTAGGTAAAAGAGGGTATATATCCATAAGTTATTAATTGATTATAAATTATTTTTCCGCCAAGTTAGAGCCATGTGATTGACAAAAATCCAAATATTCCTTAACGCCGGAAATTTTATTAATATTTTCCACTTTTTTGTCAATTAATTCTAAATTAATTTTTTGTATTGCTTGAGTAACACTACTTACCAATTCTGAGTGACTTAACTTAGTTGTTATATAAGCTGCAAGCATAGTATCCTCACCTAATTTAACAATATAGGCACGCTTTATTGATGATATGTTATTTTTAATATATTCACTGAGACCGCTCCACGCTTGACTTGCTATTTCGTAATCATCGTGAGCGTTTAATTCATCAAAATCAATTCCAAACGATTGTTTTCGATTACCAAATGAACAAAAATGTGCGGGCATTTGGCGTTTAGAAGAAAATACCAAATTGACCACACTATTAATGATATCTTGGCTCATACTATTTGCTTCTCATTGGTGGGAATAAAACAGCTTCCCGCACGGGTTTGTCCATAATAAAGGCGAACAATCTTTCGCTAAAGCCAAAGCCGGCGGCGGGGGGCATACCGTATTCCAATGCAGTGACAAAGTCTTCGTCTAACATTTGTGCTTCATTATCCCCCGCTTCTCGCAGTTTAACCTGCTCTTCAAAACGCGCGCGTTGATCAGCCGGATCGTTAAGTTCACTAAAACCATTGCCTAGCTCCGAACCTGCCACAATGATTTGCATTCTTTGCACACGTTCGGGGTTTTTTGGATCACGCTTAGCTAAAGGCGAAACTTCTACCGGATGATTTATTAAAAACAACGGGCCTTGAACTTTTGGTCGCACTAATTTTTTCCAGAATAAATCTATCAAGCGACCCGCTCCCATAGATTCCTCGTAGCGGACTTTATTCTTTTCCAATAATTTACGAAGTTCTTTAATATCCGTTTGCTCGGCCAAATTAACTCCGGAAATTTCTTTAATTAATTCAAAATAATCGTGACGCGGCCAATTACCGCTCCAATCTACAATTTTACCATCATAAGTAGTTTTAAGCTCGCCAGCCACAACTCTAACGATTGCCTGATACATTTTCTGCGTAAAATCCATTAGCTTATTATAATCTGCATAGGCCCAATAAAATTCGCACATATCATAGTCTTGTAAGTGTTCGGTATCTATACCTTCGTTGCGGAAAACTTTGCCGATTTCAAAAACCTTTTCAAACCCGCCGACTAACAATCGTTTTAAAGGCAGTTCTAAAGAAATACGCAAATAAAAATCCTGATCCAGTTTATCATGATGCGTAATAAATGGATTGGCATCAGCGCCGCCAGCCACAGTCTCCAAAGCCGGCGTATCTACTTCCATAAATCCGGCTTTAGTTAAAAATTCACGCACGCTCTGCCAAAATAAAGATTTCTTAACAAATAGTTCACGAGTTTCTGAACTGGCTATTAAATCCAAATAACGCTGGCGTAATCTAGTTTCAACATCTTTTAACCCGTGATATTTTTCCGGCAAGGGATGTAAAGCTTTGGCGAGTAATTTCACTTCGGAACATAACAAGGTAACTTCTCCTCTTTTGGTTTTTACTAAAATTCCTTGGATACCAATAATATCGCCAATATCCAAAAGGTTAGCGAGCTGCCAAACTCCTGTCTCACAGCTATTTTCTGTAAAAGCAATTTGCATTTTACCAGATTGATCTTGGATGTGAGCAAAAATTAATTTGCCGTGGGGACGTAAAGTCATCAAACGTCCAGCGGTTGATAACTTATCGCCTGTAATTTTTATATCATCTGTCAGCTCCGGTAATTTTCCGACCGAAGCTTTGGTTAATAAATCTGCCCCGCTATATTCTTTATTAAAAACAGCCGGATAGCTAGGGCCTAGTTTTTTAGCCTGGGCAAACTTATCCTGTCGGCTTTTAATTTCTTCTTGTTCTCTTAAACCCATACTACTCTATATTTTATTAAATTATGGGTAAAATGACAATAAGAGTCTTTGCCATTCCCGCACAAGCGGGAATCTAGGACAGTAAAATGATTCTGGGCTCCCGATCGGATCGGGAATGATAATTAGGGAATAAAAACAAACTAAAAACCCGAGATAATTTCCCGGGCTTTAAAATTACTTAATCTCAATGATTTTATATTTCACTAAACCTTTAGGTACTTGAATCTCCACCCTCTCCCCTGCTTTACGGCCAATAAAGGCCTGCCCCAAAGGTGACTCGTTGGAAATTATGCCATCAGCAGGATTGGCTTCGCTGGATCCGACAATAGTAAAGACTTGCTCTTTTTTCTTACTCTCCTCCAACACTGTAACTTGTGAGCCAACTTTAATATGACCATCAGTTTCCGAACTACCAATGAGTTCAGCATTTTTTAAAATATTTTCAATATCTATAATACGACCCTCATTAAAGGCCTGGGTGTTTTTGGCTTCCGCATATTCAGCATTCTCAGATAAATCTCCAAGTTCTTTGGCGTCTTGAATACGATTGGCTATCTCTTTACGCGCTTGTTTTAATTGAGCTAATTCTTGTTTAAGCTTAGCCAGACCTTCAGCTGTAACATAGGCTTGATTTTGTGACATAAATAATCTATTAACTTTAATAAAATTTCCCCAATTAGAGTATAAATAAAAGGCTACTCTTAATAAATTTAATTGTCAAGGTCTTTAATTTTAGTTATTTACTACCATCGATTTTGGGCATACCAGGCAAAAATCTCTTTGGCTACTGGCACCGCCACGGTGCCACTATCCCCTCCATCTTCTATTAATACCACCACAACTATGGTCGGATCATTATATGGCCCAAAACCAACAAACCAAGAGTGTGGTTTGCTGGTAGATGTTTGAGCAGTACCGGTTTTGCCAGCCACAGCTATGGGTAAATCTCCTAATGATCTAGCGCTGCCAGAGGTAACTGTTTGTCTCATGGCTTTAACTACTATAGCCAAGTTTTCTTCGTTGACTGGAACGGTCCTGATAATTTCTGGTTCAATGATTTTTGTCTGCCCGTCATCATCTACAATCGCTTTCGCTAAGTGTGGTTTAAAAATCAAACCGCCATTAACTAAGGCGCTATAAATTATTCCTAACTGCAAAGGTGTGGTTAAAAAATTTCCCTGCCCAATGGATAAATTATACGTATCTCCCAAATACCAGCGTTCGCCTAAGACCCTCTCTTTCCAATCTTTATTAGGCACTAAACCTTTGGCCTCACCTGCTAAATCAATGCCAGTAGTAGCGCCAAAATTAAAGGCTTCTAAATATCGAGTAATTTTAGCTACACCTAAACCCGATTTATCTTCATAACCACCACCTACTATATAGAAAAAGGTATTAACTGATTCAGCTATAGCTTTATAAACATCTGTTAAACCATGGCCGCCAGCTTTCCAATCAGCAAAAAAACGATTACCTGCCCAAATACCGCCTGTAGACAATACGGTTGTTTTGGTAGTAATAATGCCTTCATTGAGAGCGGCGACTGCTAAAACTGGTTTTATAGTGGAACCGGAAGGATATTCGCCACTAATCACCCTATCAAATAATGGTTTAGTAGCATCAGTTAATAGTTGGCTTACTTCTTCGGAATGTCCCGGAGAAAAAACTTGCGGTTTAAAAAATGGCATGGAAACCAAAGACAATACTTCACCAGTCTTAGGATTTAAAATCAAAACAGCTCCCTTCTTTTTTCCATAATTACGTATTTGTTGTTCTAATGCCTGTGCCGCTTTAACTTGTAAATCACTATCAATAGCCAAAACTAATTTGTTACCCTCTTGAGGATCAATTTGAGCAAAAACTTTTCTGGGTTTACCTAAATTATCAACTTCAATTTCGCGTTTACCAACCTTCCCTCTTAATTCCTCTTCATACCAGGCTTCTAAACCAAGCCGGCCTACATAATCAGTTAATAAATAATTGCCTTTTGCTTGTTGATACTCAGGCAAAGTTAAAGGACCCATATAACCTAACAAATGACTAGTATAGGAACCTAATAAATAGTTACGGCGAGTCGATATAACTACATTTACTCCAGGCAAGACAATTTGTTGACTAATTAATTGCAAGGCCAAATCGTGTGAAATATCTTCTGCTAACACCACCGGTTGATAAGACGACCAATTGACCTTCTCATTTATTGGTTGTTTAATGAATGCCGACAAAATATTAGTTAATTTTGCCTCTTGTTGCAACCTACTCGTATGATCTTTCGGCCAATCTGCCGGCGTCATAGTAACTATATACTGTGGTACATTTTCGACTAAATTTTTATTATTACGATCAGTAATAACGCCCCGCTGAGCAGGTAATAGCTCCAACCTAATTCTATTCCCTTCAGCAATAGAACGATATTGTTCACCTTTTACTAATTGTAACCACAATACCCTGGTATATAATACAACGCAAAGGGTAACTACTGCCCACAAAAAAATGACCGACACCCGCGGTTCGATTACCCGCCGTATACTACCTAACTCTTTGGGTGGAATACCAGTACCTTCATATAATCTATCCGAAAAACCAGGCAAAGCCCGATCACCAATATCACCGCCCTCTACTTGAATAGTAAATGGATTTTTATCTCGCCACATTCATTTTATTATATGAAAACTTATTGACTAACCAATAACCTAAACCAAAAATCATTAGGGCAATAAAATAAGTCATTACAAAATTTAAAAAATAAGACAATAAATAAAACCATTGGGGATGCATGATTTGATCACCTAACCAATACGGTCCCCAAGCCAAACACCAATGTAAAATAAAATAACTAGTTAGCCAAAAGCTCAAACCAAATAACTTAGCGCCAGCTGTGGACAAAGTTAAACGACCGGCCACCAACGACCACCATAGACAATGAACTAACAACACAGTCAATAAATTAATGGGTAAGGATATAGAATACATTAAATCTACTATTAGAGCCTGACCATAAATTACTAACCAACCAACTTTTTTATCATATAAAAAATAAACTACCAAACCAAAACTTAAAGCGACCGCCACACTAAACGGTAATAAACCATCTACTAAACCCTGCGCAACCAAGGCTAAACCAGCGCTTAATAATGCCAAGAAAATTTTCATTTATTTAATCACTACTTGTAAAATACCAAGTTTACTTAAATTTACAGGGGAAATAACCAGCGCTTCCTGAAATAAATCACCCTCTTTTTTCTCCACTGCCGCTATAGTACCTAAAACAATACCTCGTGGTATTAATTCGTTTAAACCACTACTAATGACCAATTGGCCGATTTGAATATCCTCATCAGCGGGTAATAGTTTAATTTTAGTCGCTAAATTAAATTCCCCCTCAGCTAAACCACGACTGGACTGATTGTTTAAAATTTCTACCGTAGAAGAAAATAAAGGCGAGTTAATCAAAATCATTTCTGCGCTAACCGTTTGTACTTTAATTACCAAACCAACCAGGGCGTTTGATGATAAAATTGGATCACCCAGCTGAATTTGACTAGTAGTACCTCTATTTAATAAAAACGTGGTACCTGTTTCATCTTGCCGTTTACCTATAATTTCTACACCCAGGGTGTTAAATTTTTGCTTAGGCAACAAAGATAATTCACGCCTTAATTGTTCATTTTCTAAACGTAACGTTTCCAATTCCGCTCGATTAATTATATCTGTAGTTATATTAGCCTGCTGACTTCCATTTAATAAATTTTGTTTCCAAACCGAGCCTATTTGATAACCATAGGAAATGGGTTGTGTAGTATAAAAACCAATTCGGCCTAGAGTATTCTGCCACCACGTACGCCAAACAACTAAACCGCCGATGATTGCTAACAAAGCGATGGCAAGGATTATATACTTACGACGCCACATAAAATACTTATTTTATTTCTGTTGATTCTCGAGGTGGTAATAATAAATCTCTAGTATGTTCTAAATCTTCTAAAATTATTCCCGCGCCCCTTACTACGCAGGTTAAAGGATCATCCGTTACTTGAACAGGAATAGATAACTCAGCGGCGACTAATTTATCTAATCCTTTTAATAAAGAGCCACCCCCCACCATCACGATGCCACGCTGATAAATATCAGCTGCTAACTCTGGCGGTGTCTGTTCAATGGTGGCTCTAATATTTTCTATGATTAATTTAATGTTTTTAAGCAAAGCTTCTCTAATTTCTGCTTCACTAACCACCACTTCTCGCGGCAAACCAGTTACTAAATCTCGTCCACGCACATTCATATTTAATGGTTTGGCTTGCGGTAAAGCCGAACCTATTTTAATCTTTACTTCCTCGGCTGTTTTCTCACCTACTAATAAATTAAAATTATCACGTAAATAATGGGTGATATTTTCTGTTAATTCATCTCCTGCTAGACGTAAAGATTGCGAGGTAACCACGCCACCTAAAGAAATAACGGCAATCTCCGTGGTACCGCCACCAATATCAACTAACATATTACCACTGGGATCTCTAACAGGTAGTCTGGCGCCCAAAGCCGCAGCCATTGGCTCTTCTACTAAAAGCACTTCTCTAGCGCCAGCTGACAAAGCTGCGTCTTCTACTGCTTTACGTTCTACTTCCGTCACATCTAAAGGAATACCAATAACTACTCTTGGCCGAGCGGCCAACCTAAACCCTTCTTTATGCACCCGGTCAATAAAATACTTAAGCATTTTTTCTGTCACCTCAAAATCGGAAATAACACCATCAACTAAAGGTCTGGTAGCAATAATATGAGGGGGGGTTTTGCCAAGCATTTTTCTAGCTTCTTCACCTACTGCCAAGATCTGATCTGAACGCGTATTCACCGCCACAATAGATGGCTCATTAATAATAATTCCCCTATCTTTAACATATACCAGTGTATTAGATGTACCAAGGTCCATACCCATATCACGACTAAAAGCGGCTAAAAACTTTTTGAACATACGCCTAAAGTTTAACTCTTTTTAACTTTTTGTCTAGGGCTTAGTGAATAACAATTTTATTCAATAGCTCTTTTAAGGTAAGTATTTTAATTTCTCCTGTAGCCCGATTTTTCAACTCTACCTTGTTTTTAGTATTAGCACTAATGACTACCCGCCAAGGCAAACCAATTAAATCAGCATCATTAAATTTTAAACCAGCTGATTCATCGCGATCGTCATATAAAACTTCTACACCTTGTTTTAACAAAGATTGATATAATTTATCAGCCCCATCTTTAATTTTTTTATCTTGACCCAAAACTAATAAATGCGCTGAATATGGCGCTACATTCGCTGGCCAAATTATTCCCTTGTTATCATGATTAACTTCCACAATAGTTCCCATCACCCTTCCTGGGCCAATACCGTATGACGCCATAATAACCGGGTGTTTTTTACCAGTTTCGTCAGTATAAAATAAATCCAAGGCTTCAGAAAATTTAGTACCTAACTTAAAAATATTTCCCACTTCCACACTTTTACTTTTGTGTATAGTGTCCTGATGACAACCTGGACATTTAGCATTTGACTCTTTAACTAATTCAGTATTTTGGGCAAAATCGCACTTATCACAATAAACAATTAGGTCTTCCCCGGCTTCAGTTAAAACCTGAAATTCATGACTAAACTTCTTAGTAAAAGCGCCGCCCGAAGCTTCCACTACCAGCGATTTTAAACCGCATCTTTTAAAAATTTTAAGATAAGCAACTTTAACTAGCTCATAATACTTATCTAAATCTGCCTCCGTGGTATGGAAGCTATATAAATCTTTCATCACAAACTCGCGTGTTCTAATAATACCGGATTTAGCGCGTGGCTCGTTTCTAAATTTAGTTTGCAATTGATAAACGTATTTAGGTAAATCGCGATAAGAGGAAATAAAACGTTTAGCAATTTGAGTAATCGGCTCCTCATGGGTCCAAGCTAAACCAACCGAAGTGCCAGACTTCTCTTTAAATTTATACATGATCTCCTCTGGAGTAATCCAGCGATTAGTTGCTTCCCAAAGTTCTTTAGGCTGCAAAGCAGTCATTTCCAATTCTTGTCCACCGATAGCATTCATCTCTTCGCGAATAATCTGTTCTATCTTTTTAAAAACGCGCCAACCTAAAGGTAAATAAGAATAAGCACCAGATATTTGTTTGTCAATAAAACCAGCTTTAATAAGAAGCTGGGCGTTAACCGCCTGCTCATCCGCAGGTACGGTTTTAGAAGTTTTGGTAAATAATTCCGATTGCCGCATAAACTTAAGGATAACAAAATTGAACAAATAATCAAGCAACTACTCTCTATACTATTTTTAATTTATGGTTATTCTAAAATAGTATTCTCTCTATTTGCGCGAATACTTCTAACTACTTAAATTAGCGACAGCGATATATTTCTCATAATATATCTTTTAGATAACTTGGAAAATTGACTGTCTTACTATAAAAGACTAAATTGCCACGTCTTTGATAATCTGACAATCTGGCTTGCGATAAATTATATTAAATGCTTGGAGGTGGATTTTAAAGACAATTTAATTACTTTTGCTATTTACCCAACCGTGCGTTCCTAACCGTCGGATAAAACTTTAAATTATTTCCAGACGTTTGCGTCCGGCTAATAAGCGAAAATAACATATAAGTTCATTATAATTAATACCACCATTCTACCAATTCGCGCGAATTGGTACAAGATGTAAAGGGTTGATAAAAATTGTAGTAAATTAAAGAGTGGTGATGGGTCTAGACTGGGTGATATAAAATTTGCCTGCACTATATGCCCATTCTATATCTTGCGGCGATTTATAGTGTTTTTCTATATTAAGGCAGATTTTAGCCAGCTCAATAATTTGTTTGCCGGTTAATTTTTGCTTGCCGATTTCTTTCTTGCTAACGTTTTTCCAAACATTTCCGCCTTGTGCTTTTCCTTGCAAATAACGGGACTGATCAGAAGCATTAATATCTAGTAACCTATAATTTTCCTTATCCACTACGTAGGAATCTGGTGTGATTTGTCCAGAAACCACCGCCTCGCCTAAACCTACACCTGCTTCTATAATCATTTGGTTTTTATTTTTGGTAACAGGATGAACAGTAAAAGCAATGCCGGCAATCTCTGATTGCACCATAATCTGCACTACCACCGCCACGGAAACTTTGGCTTTATGTAACTTTTTTTCATGGCGATAAAAAATAGCCCGCGGTGTAAACAAAGATGACCAACAATTTTTTACCCGACCAAGCAAATTCTTTTCCGTGGTATTCAAATAAGACTCTAACTCCCCTGCCCAACTGGCTTGCGACGAATCCTCCGCCGTAGCCGAGGAACGAACAGCTACATATTTTGCTTTTAACTTTTTAAATTCTGCCAAAATTTCTTTTTGCAAATCTTTGGGCATTCTAGCATCGTGAATTAAATCACGAATAACCACTGAATATTTTTCCACCGAATTTACATCTTTATGATTAATTTTTTTTAATTGCGTCTCAATGTCAACCTCTAAATCAGTTTCGTGCAAAAATCTGTCAAAAACCGCGGCTAAAATAACAAACCCCGGCGGAACAGGAATCCCAACCTGCATCATTTCTCCCAAAGACGCTCCCTTGCCTCCGGCTAAATGAACATCTTTTTTTGAAATTTTAGCAAAGGGTAAAATATGTGTTTCCATATATTAAAAGTTTATCAAACTAAGCTACCTTTAACAAATTGATCCTTCATAACTTTTTGACTAATCCTTTAGCGGAATCCACCTCCACTATATCTCCGTCTTTTAA
>CAZMMW010000032.1:0-9764 GCA_964567515.1 uncultured Gammaproteobacteria bacterium
GGACAGTATCTGGCAGGTAGTTTGACTGGGGCGGTGGCCTCCCAAAATGTAACGGAGGCGTTTACAAAGGTTGGCTAGCTCCCGATGGAAATGGGAGTGATAGGGCAAACCCATAAGCCAGCTTTACTGCAAGGGCGACAACCCGAGCAGTTGCGAAAGCAGAAGTTAGTGATCCGACGATCCAATATAGGATGGTCGAAGCTCAACGGATAAAAGTTACTCCGGGGATAACAGGCTGATCTGGTCCAAGCGTCCACAGCGACGACCAGGTTTGGCACCTCGATGTCGGCTCATCGCATCCTGGGGGTGAAGAAGCTCCCAAGGGTCCGGCTGTTCGCCGGTTAAAGCGGTACGCGAGCTGGGTTCAGAACGTCGTGAGACAGTTCGGTCTCCTATCTGTCGCGGGCGCTCGAAACTTGAGAAGGCTCTTCCTTAGTACGAGAGGACCAGGAAGAACAAACCTCTAGTGTACCAGTTGTCCTACCAAGGGCATAGCTGGGTAGCTACGTTCGGCACGGATAAACGCTGAAGGCATATAAGCGTGAAGCCGTCTTCAAGATTAAGTTTCGTTATTAGGTCCCCCAGAGACTATGGGGTTGATAGGTGGTAGGTGTAAGATTCGTAAGGATTTCAGCCAAGCCATACTAATAGACCAAAGGTTTAGCCACAAGAACGAGTGTTCAAATTTTATGCAAAATAAAAAAGGTGAAGGATTAAAACTTACTTTATTCTTTGTACTATTGTTGGTAGTGGTGGCTTTAGTATTTTATTTAACACCGTCTACCATAGCTGGGATTAAGTAATTTATAAAACTAGCAAATTTAAGTTCTTTTATTAAGATAATAATTGTACGATTTACAACTCTGGTGCTTTAAGCAATGGGGCAACACCTCTTCCCATTCCGAACAGAGCCGTTAAGCCCATTAGCGCTGATGATACTCGGACATTAGTCCGTGGGAAAGTAAGCCAGCGCCAGAGTTGTGTACCGTATCAGTTAGCAGATGGAATCGTCAGGACATAAGTTTGCTGGTTTTTTATTTATGCTAAACTTACTTTTAGTATGCGTATATATGCTGATATACATATCCATTCCAAATATTCACGCGCCTGTTCACCGCAGCTGACTTTAGAGAATATAGATTTATGGTGCAGGATTAAGGGCATAGAATTGGTTAATTGTGCTGATTTTACTCATCCTAAATGGTTTGAGGAAATTAAAGCTAAGTTGGAGCCGGAAGGCAATGGTTTATATCGTTTAAAAGCACATTTACGGATTAAAGATCTCCGTTTTAAGGAAATGGAATTGGCGCCAGTTCATTTTATAATAGGTACTGAAGTAGCTTGTATCTATTCTCACGCTGGTAATACCAGAAGGGTGCATCATTGTATTTATTCTCCCTCTTTGGAGACAGCAGAAAAAATTAGTCAAAAATTAATAGAACGAGGGGGCAAGTTAAAAGCCGATGGTCGACCGATTTTAAGCATGTCTTCACAGGATTTATTAAAGTTGATTTTAGAAGTAGACGAACGTAATGTGTTGATCCCAGCTCATGTTTGGACCCCTTGGTTTGCTATTTTTGGTTCTAAATCTGGTTATAACAGCGTAGAGGAATGTTTTGGTGATTTGACTAAACATATCTTTGCTTTAGAAACCGGACTTTCTTCTGACCCGCCTATGAATTGGCGTTTATCACAAAATGATAGATATGCTTTAGTGTCGCATTCCGATGCTCATTCTTTGCCTAACATTGGTCGCGAAGCAGATTTTTTTGAAGGTAAAGAACTTTCTTATGATAATATTATGCAGGCAATTAACCTTGCCAGCCCGGAAGCTATAAAACAAGGAAAAGACAAACACCTTCCTTTAAAATTAGCGGGTACTATAGAATTTTTTCCTGACGAAGGTCGTTATCATTATGATGGACATCGTGAGTGTGGAATTAAGTTGAGTCCTACAGAAACCAAAAAACACAAAGGAATTTGTCCTAAGTGTGGTCGAGAATTAACTATTGGCGTGCTTTATCGAGTAGAGGAGTTGGCAGATAGAGTGAAAGACACTAAATTAGAAGCCGCTCCTTGTTTTATTAGTTTGATTGAACTTGATAAGGTAATAGCTCAAGCTCAAGGTGTAAAAGGTAGACAGACCAAAGCAGTGGAAACTGATTATTGGAATTTAGTTTCTGCCGGACAAGGCGAACTACCGGTTTTATTGGATATGTCAGAGAAAAACTTAGCCAAAATTAGCCACGAAAATACAGTAGAAGCTATTAGACGGTTGCGAAGAGGACGAGTTTTTATTGAACCGGGATATGATGGCGTTTATGGTGTCGTTAATATTTTTAGTGAACAAGAAAAATTAAAACCCCAGGCCAGTTTGTTTTGATATTCAGTTAATAAACTTAAAACCAAAACCCCTCCGTTGAACAACGGGGGGTTTTGTAGTTCCTTCAGAATTCTGAAGGGACAAGAAGCGCTAGCGGCGCTTCTTGCCACCCTTCTTTGCCTTTGATTTCTTAGCTACCTTCTTCTTTTTGGCCATTCGTCTCACCTCCTTCCTTTTACCAACATGTGGGTTTGAGTGTTTTTGAAATCCATTTAGTAATTATTCTCTCCAACCGACAAGCGTGGGTGCTTAGTTGATACTAGTAAGTATAAAGGTGTATCAATACAATCGCAAGGCTGTGGAAAACCTTTTTGAAAATTTTTATTGGTCAGTTGTAAAATTTTTATAGGCTATTAGATAAAATTAAAAAATAAAATTTATAGAGTGAGAGAAAATAAACAAAAAAAGAATCGTTGGTTAAGACGATCTAATAATTTTTAATTCAGGTTTTGTTTTTAATTAAAATAAGATCATTCGCTTTTATAAAAATATTTATCTACTACACAAATTTTAAACAAACAAAGCGGCTAATTGGAAAAAGTCAGAACTTATTTTGAACAAAATCCCGACTGATTGCCGCGCTTCGTGCGGTATAATTAAAACTGAACCGCTCGGGCGGGCAAAAAGAAGGGGGTTTGAGGGGAAGGAATTTTTATCCACCCTCACTTTCGCCGCCACCTAATAAATTATTCTTCTCCTTTTCTTTTTAATAAATTAATAAAATCATAATGCACAAAATGTACCTTATACCTCTTATCAATTTTTTCTTTAATAATCTCCAAAACCTCATCCATTTTTTCTAATAACTGAGCTGCCTTATACAATTCTATTGTCGCCGTGTATTCACCAACTTTATCCCCACGAATCAAGTAATCCAAATTATGCTTATAAATCTTTTCTATATAAGGTTTGCACAAATTGTATATTTCTTCCTCTTTGGACGATAATTTATATTCTGATCTGTTCTTATTTGAAAGTTTAAAATCTTTTTTATAGACTAAAAACCGTGTTAATTCTAGTATTTGTCCAATCCTATCCATTTTATTAAGCTCGTCTATTATATAGACAAACCTTTTTTGTTTTATCGGCAAATGCACCATTTTTTAGATCTCTTTCAACGTTATTAATTAATCCAGCAAAAGAAAACTGTTTTTTAAAATCATATCCTTTTAAACCATCTTCTCCTCCCGCTTTGGAAAGGATGTCATTAAAAACTAGTTCGTCGTCAATCACTATGGGAATTGCTTGTTTGTTTTTAAGATCACAAAACTTGAAATATGCATCATCAAAATCCATATCTAGTTCCTCTTCAATTATTTCATCATGCGCAGCCTTTCTTATTAATGAGGCCTTGTACTCTAGATTGCCGGATTCTTCTCGATGTATTAAAATGTCCAATTTTTTGTATCCTCATCCGGTTTTATTTTTTTAAAAACGACACAATCATCACCCATGAGATCTTTTTCATAATTCTTTTCGGCATAGTGAACCACTTCGAATCCAACAAATCGTAAAAAATTTGATAATTCTCCTTTAGCAAATTTCCTCATTAATTCAGGTGAGGAATAACTATGAATAGAAAAACCGTTTTCCTTTGTTGTATTAGCAAGCACAGACAAGACGTCTGCTAAACAATCTTCAAGGGGTCTTTTATCATCGCTATCAGAAAAACGTGTAAATCCAATTTCTCCAGAACCATCCTCGAGTGCCCACTGACTATAGCTTATGTCTGCTTTAAACGGTATTAATTTTTTATGTTCTTTAAGATTTATTCCTTCTTGAGGGTGACCTTCGCCAGTATCATGTCCAGCGTCGAAGTCACGAGCTTCACTGTCCCCTAATGCAAAAGCAGTTGCAGAAAGTCGTTTTCCACCGATTTCATAAATTCTTTTTCCTTTAAGCGGTTGTAGGTTTTTAATATATTCTGCAATTTTATCTAATCTTGGATATTCATCTTTTATAGATTTAAATTCGTTCAGCTGATTTAAATGAGTTTTTTCTAAGCTTGTTGCCAAAAACATCAAAAAACCATCCCCTCTGTAAGGGCCTCTTCGACTTTCGCACTTGATACCCTCATGGATTTTTTTCCAACGTAATCTGATATGTAAGATTCTTGTATTCTGTTACAATTTTTATCAAAAACTGGCATATTGCCAATCTTGTACATCGAGTTGGGAAATAATATTTCAGACAATAATTCAAATTTTTTCGATATAGGTATTTCCTTCTCTAATTGTTCTACTGCTTTTTCATAATATTCACTTCTAACCTCGTCATTGTGAATTTCTTGCTTTTCTTCTGGGGAAATATTAAATTGTTCTTTTTCCTTTGACATATTTATTTCCTAAATTATCTGCTATAATTCATTTCAATTTTTTTACAACAATCATTATTAACTCATTAATACTCACCTCAAGCGCTTTCGCAATTTTCTTGAGCGTATCAAGCGTTGGATTCTGGTTTTTACCAGCTTCAATTTTGGTGGACCGTGCGAGAATCGAACTCGCGCCTCTCGGATGCAAACCGAGTGCACTACCATTATGCTAACGGCCCTTAGCAGGTAAGTTTGATTGAAATCTATGATTCTGGAGTGAAACCTCTAAACATGGGGCTAGTTAATCTAGCAAATAATGGTTGCCACAATCCAGTCGTGATCCCGAACCCTAAAATAATTATCAAAATACCTAGTAACTTCCAAAATATACGGCTACCGCCCTCAGTACCTAAGTGTTCTTCGGCCCAAGGTACGCGACCAAAATTGTTAACTATCCAATCTGCTTTCCAAACACAAAGAAAACCGATCCCCACTATAAATAATCCTAAAAGTATATTACCCATATTAGGAATTAAATTAGAAATTAAAAGCTGCAAATAAATTTATATTTTTCATTTTAATTTTAAATTTATTTCTTGGTGGACGCTATAGGACTTGAACCTATGACCTTCTGCGTGTAAAGCAGACGCTCTAACCAGCTGAGCTAAGCGTCCTCGCTGGTGCGCGGGAGAGGACTCGAACCTCCAATCCCTTGCGGGAACCAGCACCTCAAGCTGGCGCGTATACCAGTTCCGCCACCCGCGCCGGGTTTATATTATTTAGTTTTTTCTCTTAATTTTTTATTATAGTTTTTCAAATAAGAGAGCTGTGCCTTATTGACCTGATACTCTTTGACCACTTCAATTTTAGTAATAGTAGGAGAAGATAGAGGAAATATTTTTTCTACTCCTATCCCATTTGATATTTTTCTAACAGTGATAGTGGCATTAACGCCTTGTCCGCCACGGCGGCCAATAATAATGCCCTCAAAGATTTGGATACGTTCTTTTTCCTCGCCCTTGGCATTCAATTCTTTAATTTTTTGGTGCACTTTAACCAATAACCCCGATTTGATAACTGAAGCTTGATTGGTTGATTTAGCTTCTTCGTTCATAAGATACAAGCTGATTTAATAATTAATGTCCTAAAAACCATTGTTTAGGGCTAGATTAGAATACCTAATTTTAGCTGTTTCGTCAAGAATAGATTAAAGATTATTAATTATTATTTTTTTTATCAATCTAACTGTTTGATTTAATTTACCCCATTTATTAATAACCATATAATCATAACGTCTACTAACTTTTAATTCTTTAGTAGCTTTATTCCAACGCAGTTTTTTTTGGGCTGTTGTTAGTTTATCAGAACTAAAGATACGACGTTTAATTTCTTTATTGGATTCCGCAGTGATAAAGATGGTTAATACATTGGCTAGTTGTTTTTTTATTTTAAGGGCGCCCTGCGTCTCAATGTTTAATAAAACGTTTTTACCAATAGATATTTTTTTTAACACCTTTTCTTTAGGGGTTCCATATCTTTGCCCAGCAAACCATTTCCATTCTAATAATTTTTTCCGCCTAATCATTTTTTTGAAATATTGTAAAGTAACGAAAATATGTTCACGGCCGTTTTTTTCATCTATTCTCTTTGGCCTGGTGGTGTAAGTGATTATGCCGGATAATTTAAGTCCTCGATGTTGTAATAATTTATTGACAATAACATCTTTGCCGATTCGTGAGGGGCCGGAAATGATAATAATTTTTCCTTTATATTTTTTCATTATTGTAGATTGGTTAAAAAATTATTCAGTTCGACAGGTAACGGGGAGTTAAATTCTTGTCGTTGATTTTGCAAATCTAAAAAAGCCAATTTGCTTGCATGTAAAAATAATCGTCCTATGTTTTTATTTATTTTCCATTTACTTGGTTTATATAGTTTATCACCCACAACCGGATGACTAAAAGCGGCTAGGTGAGCTCTAATCTGATGGGTTCGTCCAGTGTCGATTTTAATTTTCAATAGAGTAAAGTTTTTAAAGAGTTTTATTACTTCAAAGTGAGTTACAGTCTCTTTCCCTTTTTCCTCATGAGGTTTAGCTGCCATTTTGCCGTGTTTAGTTTTAGAGCGCGCTAAAGGAAAATTAATTATACCACTAGGCGTTTGTATTTGTCCTATTACCAAGGCGGTATATTCTTTGACTATAGTACGATCTTGAAAATGTTTTTTTAAATGATTAAACATTGTTTGGTTTCTGGCCACCACCATTAACCCCGAAGCCTCTCTATCCAGACGATGAACAATTCCGGGGCGTAACTTATCTTCCCCTGCTAAGGTTAGTTCTGGGTAGTATGCCGCTAAACCATCAGCTAAAGTTGGTTCACGCACACCTTCCGCCGGATGAACTACCAAACCAGTTGGTTTATCTATAATTAAAAAATCTTTATCCTCTCTGATTATCTTAAATTTTATCAATTTGGTCGGTTTAATTTGGATAACCTCAGGCGTGGTGATCTTTAGATTTAAGATATCGCCTTTTTTTAGAAAATAGTGAGGAGTAACAGTTTTTTCATTAACTAAAACTTCGCTGTTTTCTATAGCTTTTTGCAAATAGTTTCGGGAAAGGTTTTTATAAAAATTAACTAAAAATTTGTCTAATCTTAGTCCTTTTCCCTGATCTGGAGTAATAATTACTTTTTCCATTATAAATATTTTGTTAGATATTTAAGCGCTTCGTTTTTGGTTTTAACTTTATTACTTAATTGCGCCTCGGTTAGAATTTTAAGCAACTGTCCTACTTTTGGCCCAGGTGTTAATCTAAACTCTTTCATTAATTGATTACCATTAAGTAATAATTCTAATTCGCCCTTTTTATTTAAAAATTTGGCCAGTTGTTTTAATCTCTTTCTTAATGTTAAGAGTCTATCAATTAAAATTCGCCCATCAGCTGGTTTAGTGGCGAAAGAGTCGGCAAAAATTATTTGTTGTAATCCCTGCCCCCAAATAGGTTTAGCAAAAAAATAACGGTATAGCGTCCCGGGTCTAAATTCTGCCACTTGGCCATGAACCAAAAGCATATGTTTGGCTACTAACCATTCAACCAATTCAGGCTCTATTTTATCTCCCGTCTCGTCTACAAAACTAGTCAGCTTTAATCGATCAATAATTTTGGGTACTAGCGATGCCCCTTTGATATCATGTTCTGGCGTTCTAATAATTTTAACACCATGACTTGACGGGGTTTGTAAAGTTAACGGTTTGCCAATATCATGTAAAATAGTCGCTAGAATAACAGAGTTAGTAGGTATAATTTGAGGAAATAATTTTTTCCATAATTTACCCTCCCAAGAAGTTAAAGCTAGAACAGTATGTTTAAAGACATTTCCTTCACTATGAAATTTTTTAGCTTGTGGTGTTTGGTGTAAGGCATAAACTTCAGGTAGGAGAACTTTAACCACACCAGCTTTATCCCATAGAGTTAAAGTTTGGGCAGCGTTAGTTTTTAGAGATTTAATAAATTCTCGGGCAATAATTTCTCTTGGTAAGATAAAAACATTTTTATGTTTAGCTAACAAACTCTTGGCGCACATTTTTTGTAAGGTTTGCCAGGTTTCATTTTCAATAGTAAAACCAAGTTGTAGACTAAAACGCAAGGCTCTTAGTGGTCTAGAAAAATCTTCTTGAAAACGAAGTTGCGGTTGCCCTACAGTTCTAATAATTTTTTTCTTAAGATCAGACAAACCACCAACTACATCTATAATGTCTCCGGTTAATAGATTCAAAGCCAAAGCATTAATAGTAAAATCGCGCCTAGTAAGATCTTCTTTAATGGATAACTTACTTGATGTTTTGATAGTAAAATCGCGATAGCGACCGCTGCCTAAGCTGTGATCTAGTCGTGGTAATGCAATATCTATGGGTTCAGTTGACCAACTTGATGGTATAAATTTATATACACCAAATTTCTTGCCAACCAAAATAGTTTTGCCGTGTTTTTTTAAAAATAATTCTAATTGGTGACGATTTAATTTACTTACCACTAAGTCGTAGTCTTTAGTTGATCGTTTAAGCAACAAATCTCTCACCGCACCGCCAACTAAAAAAACACCAACTTGACTTTGTATTTTTGTAAATTGATGGGCTAGTTTTATAATTTGAGAGGGTATTCTTTTTAGATTGATATCGGACATAAAGGACCCTTTTATTATAACTGTTTTATGGTTTTAGACATAAACCCCACACCTTTTATACTAAAGGGCGGGGTTTATTTTCTAAATAGTATTAGCTCTTTATTTTTGTGATAATTCTCGTTCAATAGCATCAAGCCACCGGCTTGCTTTTTCCTTACCACCCAAGCCAAAAGCTAGGCCGCCAGCCAGAGCTAGCATAGCCACCAGACCAGTAAATAATATTTCAATTAAACTAGTGGCTATGCCTAATTGTACTAAAGCTGCTAAAATAGCAAAGATAACAATAGACCATTTTGATAAGGTAGCTAGAGGACGGATGGTTACCACGGGTGCTTTAGATACAGAAATAGTACGTTCTACCACGTTATAAACAAAATGGGCGGCTACTAGACCAACAGTCAGAATGATGATAGCTATGAAGACATTAGGTATATAAAGCACTACGGCATTCAAAAATTCGGTAATCTGTTTCCAATTTAATATATCAGCTACAGTAATTAATACTACTACAATAAAAAACCATTTTACTAACCAACCAATTAACGAAGCTAGATTAAATTTTATTCCAGCGGCTTCTACTTTAGGTGAAAAACCAGATTTAGCTAGAGCTTCATCAAGTTTAATGAACGTAATTATTTTGTTGGCGAGTTTTCCCAGCCAGCCAGCCAACAACAAACCAATTGCCAGAACAATAATCGCCAATAGCAAATCAGGTAGAAATTCTGCCAACCTATACCAAACCTCTTCTAGAGAGTTAATAATTGTTTCTAACCACATATTTTACACCCCCTTCTATTCACGAGGAAGTTTATGAATATAAAGTTTATTTATGATATATAAATTATATCATAATTTTTAAAAAAACAATAAGATCTGTACA
>CAZMMW010000033.1:0-9524 GCA_964567515.1 uncultured Gammaproteobacteria bacterium
GGCAACGAAAAGAGGGCGATGCCGCTCAATTCAGCCCTGTCCAACTGCTGTTTTTGGGATGAAGGCGGTATTTTATCATGCGTGAGGGAGTTAATTTTGCGTTCTATACTTTTCCTAAAACGCAAAATTTATTAGTTTATGCGCGCACTGGGAGGGTGGGGTAAGCACAAAGAGTTACCACAGATACCACCGAAGCCACCGAGCGAACACGAAGCAAGCACCGAGCAGGTACCGTGAGCTAAGCGAATGGCTAATGCGAGGTATTTACGAAGTATGAGTGGACTACCAAACTACCACGAAACGCGGAGACGAGAGCGTCTCGGGCCGACGCAAGCGACGGAGAAAAGACGGGTGTTTATCTGGAGAAAATGCTAAAATACACCTACGAGCCTTTTTGGAGGAGTGAAGCGGCGGCGTGGCGGAGCGAATTGGTTTTTTTCAGGAATTTTTGCTAAAATAGCTTCTAACGTGATTGTAAAGCCACACCAGTAAACTCTGAAATAGAGGGCGGTTTTTAATTTTCCTATTTCTTGAGATAATAATGATATGTTAAATCTTGACTCGCCTCTAAATCAAGTTATAGGTATTGGCCTAGCCACTTTAAAAAAACTAGCCCGCCTGGAACTTAAAACCTGCCAAGATTTGCTTTGGCATCTCCCTTTCCGTTATGATGATTTTTCCAAATTAGTGCCTATCGCCAAAGCAAAAACAGGAGAACAAATCACCATTAAAGGGAAAGTCCAACAAACCACCAACCGTCGTTCTTGGAAACGAAAATTAGCTATCACCGAGGCGATTATTAGTGACTCTTCCGGTAGTATACGCGCCATTTGGTTTAATCAACCATATCTAACACAAACTTTGAAACCAGGTACGGAAATTTTTTTAGCTGGCCGATTACAATCTTCTATGTATGGCCTCCAACTAGAACATCCCGCTTACGAATTAATCCACAACCTAACTTTACACACTAACAGACTAGTTCCCCATTATACCCTAACTGCCGGACTAACACCCAGATCATTACGTCAACTAATCATTAAAGTATTACCCTTGGCAGAACAACTTACTGACTGGCTGCCTAAAGATATCAAAACCAAATTTGCTTTATTGGATATTACTTCAACTGTAAAATATATACACTTTCCTATTAATCACCAAACTCTACTAACTGCCCGCCGGCGCTTAGCTTTTGATGAGTTATTATTTTTAAGGTTAGGGGCCTTAAATTATAAATTAAATAAGCAGTCTAAACCAGCGCCGCTCATTTCCTTTAATGAACAAACAAAAAAATTTGTTCAAGAACTACCTTGGTCTTTAACAACTAGTCAACGTGTAACAGCTTGGCAAATTATCAAAGATTTAGGTCAAGGACAACCAATGAATCGTTTGTTGCAAGGTGATGTTGGTTCTGGCAAAACTGTGGTTGCTGGTATTGCTGCTTTGAATGTTTTACTGGCTGGTTATCAGGTAATTATGTTAGCGCCCACGGAAATTTTAGCAACGCAACATTTTACCACTTTAACTCAGTTATTTAAAAATTGGCAACAAAAAATTGCTTTGTTTACTAATTCACAAAAAATTATTACCGAACAGGATAAATCTTTAACTATTACCCGCTCTCAACTAATAAAAAAATTAAATACTGGAGAAATTAATTTTGCTGTTGGTACCCATGCCTTACTTTCGACTGATATTAAAATTCCTAAACTGGGCTTATTAATTATTGATGAACAGCATCGTTTTGGCGTTGAACAACGACAGCAATTAACTAAATTAAATAATTTAACACCTCATTTACTATCGTTAACCGCTACCCCCATTCCCCGTTCTTTAGCTTTAACTATTTACGGCGATTTGGATATTTCCTTACTTAAACAATTACCCCAAGGCCGCTTGCCTATTATCACTAAATTAATTACACCTCCAGAGCGAATACCAGCTTATAATTTAATTAGACAAGAGATTAAAAACAACCATCGTGTTTATATTGTTTGTCCTTTAATTGAAGAATCTGATGTTTTAGAGATAAAATCAGTAATCCGGGAAAAAGAAAGGCTAAGCCAGGAAATTTTTCCTGATATACCATTGGGTTTGTTACATGGACAGCTGCCGACCAAAACTAAAAATCAAGTAATGAAAGATTTCCGTCAAGGCAAAACCCCAATTTTAATCACCACTTCTATAGTGGAAGTAGGAGTAGATGTACCCAAGGCAACTATTATGACTATTGAGGGAGCAGAACGATTTGGTTTAGCGCAACTTCATCAATTACGCGGCCGGGTGGGGCGCAGCGGTCATCAAAGTTATTGTTTATTAATCCCCAGTAATGACAACCTCAAAGAAAATAAACGTCTAAACACTTTAATAAAATACCAAGACGGCTTTGCTTTGGCAGAACAAGATTTACGTTTGCGCGGACCTGGAAATTTACTAGGTACTATACAATCCGGTTGGCCAGCCTTAAAAATTGCTTCCCTGGCTGATAGTCAATTATTAGAACAAGTTTGCCAAGCTGCCGACATAATTATTAAACAAGATCCTAACCTAGAACATCACTCTATTCTTAAACAGAAAATTCAATCTTATAACGTACATCCGGAATAAAGCGCTTGACAAAAATTATAAATTGTATTAAAAAGATTATACTATATAAAGTTCTTTGCCAAAGGTCGTCATTTATTACATTAAGGGGTTTAGTAACGAGCTAACTCTTACACTATAAAAAATAATGAGAAGTGCAGCCGTGAGGTTCCCCTATATGATGACAGTGTTTGTATACACGCTGTCTGTGGCGACCTTTTAAATTTATTAATACCTAAAAACATAATTCACTGTTCTTTTAAAACTCAAACCACATAAAAAGGAGAAAAAGATGAAAACTATCTTTTTTGATTCAAGTTAATCTTACTTGATCAATAATCAAAGTAAATAAAAACCTTAAAAACCAAAAACCTAAAACTGAAAGGCAAAAATGAGAGATCTACTAGGTAAACTTAACGACAAGCCTGTCTACATTGATTTTGATTGCACGGGCTTTAAAATACTACACGGTAATGAGTTAATTGGCGCAGATTGGATGTTTTTTAAAAAATTAGACACTCCCATAACAGTTACCGCCGGGGAAACGCTGGCCAACATGATAGCCAGAGTAAACAAAAAAACAATTAATAAAAAAAACTTTATCTTGGCATCAAAAAAAACTGTTCTAGATTTTAAAAAACAACGAGAGATTCTTCGCCCCACAAAAAGAAATTTATAAGAATTAAAAAATCTAGAATAACAAAAACCTGAGGTCAGTACAAACGCTGACCTCTATTTTTTTATAAAAAACCTCCAAGGTTTGTGTTTCCATTTTCCTGCATAACCAATGCCAATCCTTGGTGCTGTTTTAATGTTCTTAAGCGGTACTTTATCTCCTTTTTCTAACCAAATTTTTGTGCTTGTTAGCAAATCTTCCCTGTTTAACTTTTTATCAATTTTTAATTCTTGGCAAACTTTACCTGGACCATTAATTAATTTATTATCCAAAATCACGCTGCGAACCAAAACAGCTGCTGGATAACCTTGTTTTCCGGTTACAATATTAAAACAGTAGTACATGCCATAAATTAAATAAATATAAGCGTAACCAGGCTGGCCAAACATAACTTCAGTACGCTTAGTGCGTCCGCGTGAAGCATGCGAAGCTTGATCTTGTGGGCCAACATAAGCTTCGGTTTCACAGATCAAGGCGCGTTTAATAATTCGTCCTTGTTTTCTAACCAAATAACAACCCAAAAGCTGACGGGCTACTGACAAAGTTGATTGATCAAAAAAAGATTCTGCTGTTCTTTGAACTCTCATAACTGATTATCCAACCACCGCACAACCTCTGCTACATTTTTTACCTGCATTACTTCCAAACCGACAGGCAACTTAATTTTACTATCTAAACTAGAAGTGATTACTTGTTTTAATCCCCAGGCTGCAGCTTCGGCTAATACTTTATTAATATTAGCCACTGGTCTGATTTCTCCGCCTAAGCCAACCTCGCCAATAACTACCGCCTCTGGCGACACAGTTCTTTTTTTATAAGCTGAAGCCAGAGCCATACACACCGCCAGATCTAATCCTGGTTCCTTACTTTTAAAACCGCCCACTAAATTAACATAAACATCGCTGTAAGATAATTTAATGCCGGCTTTTTCTAATAACACAGCCAGCAACAACTGCAAACGATTATAATCAAAACCGGAAGCCGTGCGCTTGGCCTGGCCATAACGGCTATACGATACTAAGGCCTGGACTTCTATAAAAAAACTGCGCGAACCTTGAGTTAAGCTAGCCAGACAAGCGCCTGCGCCTTGGTGACGATTGGTTAAAAAAACAGCTGAAGGATTAGCTACTTCCTCTAAACCCGTTTCGGTCATTTGAAAAATACCAACTTCATCAGTGGGGCCAAAACGATTTTTGCTGGCATGTAAAAATCTTAAACTGGAACCGGCTCCGCCTTCAAAACTTAAAACCACATCTACCAAATGTTCTAAAGTTTTCGGACCAGCCACTAAACCGCCCTTGGTAACATGTCCGATAAGTAAAACGGTCAAGTTTCGCGATTTGGCCAACTCTACCAGTTTAGCAGTAACGCTCTTTATTTGATTAGTATTGCCCGGCGTGCTGCTAATATCCAAGGCTACCATGGTTTGTAAAGAATCTACTATTAACAATCCCGGCTGGTCTTGTTGTGTGGCGCTAATAACTGCTTCTAGTCGCTGATCATTAAGAAAGGACAAATTAGCTGGCGCCAAATCCAAACGCTTTAAGCGACCACCAACTTGTTCGGCCGATTCTTCACCTGAAACATACAAAATCTTATCAGGAAAACGTGAAGCTAATTGCAAAACTAGGGTTGATTTGCCTATTCCGGGATCGCCGGTTAATAATACCACTGACCCTTCTACCAAACCTCCGCCCAAAACTCTATCCAGCTCTTTAATGGTAGTGGATTCGCGTTTAAAATGATTCTGATCAGAAACTAGTTTAACTGGTGAAACTGATGGCAAGTCTTTGCTAGACGACAAAAAAGTAGGGACTTCACTGACTGTTCCCCATTGGCCACAAGCAACACAACGCCCTTGCCATTTGAGATACTGGGCATCGCAATTAGAGCAAGTGTAAATTATTTTATCTTTGGACATCTTGAGAGTTTAAAGTTTAAAATTAAAAGTTAAAAATAATTTTTAATTTTAAATTGTAATTTTGAATTTTTAACTTTTAACTTCCTAACACGTACACCCCGGCGAACCTTTAAAATCACCTCTGACATATTCAAAATGCCACGGTTCGGAACAAAGATTGCAAAAACCGGCTTGTTTCATAGCGCTAATCAAAGCCGCTTGGCATTCGTTTTCCAAACACTTGCTTTTTCCCTTACCAGAACAATAACCAACTCTGGTGTTTCCCTCTGGCGGTTTGATGCAAATATTCTCTTTTCCATTGCCATCTTTCGTCGCCCAAATGTCTATCGCATTGCCAGTAGCATGAGAACAACTATAAGGACCGTTTCTCATTATACAAGTAGGGGGCTTATTCACGTAAGGATTGCAGGTTTCGCTGCCGGGAGGATTTTGGCAATTTTGTTTAATTATCTTTTTTTGCTCCTCTGGGCTGCGATAAGCATCAGTTAAAAAGGCGCCATAACCTTTGCTGTCTAAGATATCCATCGCTATTTTTAAATTTACCATTGCTCCCATACTTAATTGTTTTGTAACATTACTATCAATACCTAATTTTGGATGTGGTGTTATATTAAAAAGTTGAGGAGAAGGTTGAGATAATAACTGCGCTTCCGCATTCCACTCAAGCTCTTCTCTGGTTACCTTATCTACTTTTAAAGTTTGAAATTCAGTTAATTTAGGGTTAATTAAATTAAGCAAAGTATAAGATAACAAAGCAATAGCTAAACCGCTAATGGCGCTCACTATGGTGTCATTGGCGTCTTTAACTCTTTCCGGACTGCCAGCAGCATAAATGCGTTTAAAACCGCCCCACATCACCATCACTACGGCCATCACCGCTATAGCCATCACGAAAAATCTATAAAAGACGGCTAAATATTGACCTATGGTATCATTGTTTATTATAACCGGCATGCCCTTGGTAAAAGAAATTGGTTGTCCGCCGATGGTTATACTGCCAGGAATGGTAATCTGGGGGACAAACTTTACTTCTGTTTTTTCTTGCGGCCCCTCCACACCAACGCTACTAGTATCCTTAACGCATCTAAAAAAAGTTTTATCCCACTCCTCATCACGACCCCGGAGGATAGATTTAGTAAATGGCTGACATGCCAAATCAGGACAACAAAGTTTATCGGCGCAGGTTTGACTACCAGCTAGAGAACCTTCCTGGTTTTCAGGTATACAATCAGCCAAAGCCAATAAAGGAACAAACCAACCCGCCACCAACCAAATAATTATTAACCAGGCAAAATATTTTCGCTTTAACCACATAACAACTTAAGTTTAACAAAAATTCCTATTTTTAAAAAGGATGTTAAAGATGCTAATCTCAATAGCGAACGTTTTGTCCTACTGTGACGTCATTGCGAGCATCAGCGAAGCAATCCCAAGGGGACTGCTTCGGTCATTTCACTCCCTCGCAATGACAATCAAGCGTCATTGCGAACGCAAGTGACGAAGCAATCCCAAGGGGACTGCCATGCTCACTTTGTTCGCTTGCAGTGACAAAAGAATGATCTACGGCGCCAACCGCAAACTCCGTAGACTGCCTGTTATCTCATCTATAAAATACAAAGTTTTGCCATCAGCTGACATGGTTAAATTACTGGCGCTAACATAATTGCTATTGGCCACCGGCGTGGCAATTAAGGTGCTGCTGCCGGTTTGTAAATCAACCCGATAAAAAGAATCGGGCAAACCACGAGCTAAATCCCGCAGGTAGCCGGCGCCATCTGGCAAATTCTGCGGTACGGCGCAGTATGCGGCATTGGAATCAGCGGTCACGGTACATTTATCAGCCCAAGTAGGTAAACCTAAATTCTTTTTACCATAACCAATTTTATCCACTGAACCATCAACGACCCACAGTTCTGGCTTATAATTGTTTCTGTCGCTATAAATACTGTACACTAATTGATTACCCGAGGGAGCCCATTGCGACTGAAAACCTCGGCCTTCCACTTCCAATGACCTAAAATTTTCTCCTTGCAAACCAATTAATAAAACTTCTTCATTGAACAAGCCCAGAGCCTCTCCGGTGCGTGACAAAGCCACCACTTGTCCTTGAGGCGACCAATTAACTTCTACTTTATCAGCATTATCACCCAAAGGTTCTATGCCTTTCAAACTAGAGCCAGTGCTATTGACTGTTACCAACCATTTATCCGATTCCTGCTCGCCTAAGAATTTTCCTGCTACTTCATTAGTATTGGCAGAAAAAGAAAACTCTGTCATTTCTTGCGGCAAAGTAAACTGCTTTTTACTGGCAAAATCATAAACAATATTAGAGCTATCCGGAAATTCTAAAACAGCTTTGCGACCGTCCTGCGACCAGGTGATGTTTTGCGCATCACGATAAGGAATATCATTTAAAGCCACCGGACCAGAAGGAGACAGCTCGTAAAACTTGCCATCGCTGGGGTTGTAGTATCTGGTGCCGCTGGAAGTCGCTACAGGAAACTGCGCCAAACCCGGCACCGCTTGAGGGCTGTCAGTTAAACCACCTGAAGCTACTGGCGATACCGGATCAGTGACCGGACCGGTTGGTTGACCAGGAATAGTGGTAATCGGCGGCAAATTAACATTAACTTCCGGTCCGCCAACATTGACATTGCCTAAATTAACATTAGGAAAAGTACCTACATTAACATTTTGATTACTGGGCGGATTAACTGGGTCTGGCGGCTGCCGCCAAATAAAATATAAAAACACCACAATCAGCGCCGCCACCAACAGCACCATTAGTATAATAAATATTTTCTTTTTATCTAGGTTCTCCAGCATAATTTTTATTATAGATTGCTTCGCTTAAGCTCGCAATGACAGTTGTTTAAATATCCGAACCGTTTCCTATTGTTATCCTGAGTTCCACCCTCCTTGTCTTCCTAAGCCTTCCTTTTTCTGTCATCCTGAACGAAGTGAAGGATCTAGATGCTTCGCCCCGCCCTGGATAGGACTCAGTATGACATTGCCCTAGCTTCTAGATTCTAGATTCTAGATTCTAGATTCTAACTTCATACTCTAGCTTCTGGCTTCGTTTTTTTCTCTTTTCTTTGCCCAAACTTTTCCTTTTATTAATATTTTTTAAGATAATTACTTTCTACCAATAAATTGTCTTACTTGTTTTTGCAAACTATTTTTAACTTCTGACCAACTGATCCGCTCTAACAATAAAGGCTGCGGTTCTCGCTCGGCATCGATAAAATATACCAAACTCTTTAATAAATGCAGACGACTATATTTTATACCACTATATTTTTGATCAAACCAAGTTAATAATTGGGTTAAATTGTAATCTCGCAATAAAACATACAAATCAAAAAAATCTTTGCGACTGCCGCGGGAAGCCACGGCCTGTAATTTCATACAAGCAATATCCCTCCTGTCGGCTATTTTCACGCCATGATAATCAACTAATGGCCACAATAAACGATAAGGATAATATAAAAAAGTTAAACGTACTTTATTGACTACTCCATGCCAGGTGCCTTTGTCCACGGCTGTAATCATCAAGTCCCCAGCTGGTTTAAGTTTATTTTGTAATCTATCTAAAGAAAATTCTTGGGTTGAAAACCAATCAAAGTCATGAGACTTACGGTGTCCATATTGCAAAGCCAAAGCCGTGCCGCCAGCCAGGTAAAAATCTTTGACTATTTTTTCTTCTGCCAGCCAGGACAATAAATGTTTGGCAGCTGGTGATAAAACTTTATCCTGCATATTAATGAAACAATATTAGATTCCAAAAAACGCGGCTCTTGTTGTCCAAATCGGAAAATTGCCTTAAGGTTTGACGTAAAAAACTTTTTCCGTATAATTGCCTAGCCAGGCGCCAATCGTCAAGATCGCCAAATTTTAATACGCGATTAACAATAAAACGACGATGCTTGGCATAATCTAATTTCCTGCTGTCTATGTCCCAAAAAAGCTGCTGTGAAAATTTTGTTTTATATTTTAAATCGTCTTTCATAAGCGTATTATAACATAAATTCCACAAAAAATACAGCCCAAAAACCTAAGGGGAATAATGACTTATGAATAATTATCAATTATCAATTCTCAATTTTCAAGTAAATTTTAAATTTCTTAATTTTCATTTAATAATTAATAATTGGCCATTGATAATTGAAAATTAATTATTTTGGTCATTCCGAATTATCTCCTCTTGTCATCCTGAAGCCTCCCCCTTTTGTCATCCTGAACGAAGTGAAGGATCTGGATGCTTCGCTAACGCTCAGCATGACGGTATTTTGTTTAGTTGGTTCAGCATGACGGTTCTATTTGTCATCCTGAACTAGTTTCAGG
>CAZMMW010000034.1:0-9066 GCA_964567515.1 uncultured Gammaproteobacteria bacterium
TTGAAGTCTTAAAACCCATTCAAGCCAAACGCGCTGAACTAGCTAAACAACCAGAGAAGATTAAAAAAATTCTAGCCGAAGGCCGCGAGAAAGCACATGAAGTAGCTAGTAAAACTTTAAGGGAAGTAAAAGAACGAATGGGACTCATTTAGATTAATATCAAAAAACCGAGAGTTTAACGCCCGTTTTTTTTATTAGATAACGACAATAAAGTAGGGCATCGTGAAACCTGTCCACCTTTGACGGAGATGTTATCAAACCCAAGGCTGATCTGCCTCGGGTGGAGAACTAAGATTAGAAGGGCGGGAGTGATCTATGTGCCGGATTTAAGGAGTTTTTCTATTACCTGAGCTTGCCTCGCCGTGGCAATCACTAACCATAATAAATATCATTTATTAAAAAATGACCTCAAGGATCTATTATTTCCTGGGTGAAATTAACTATACTCCCCCAAATAGACTGATTTAACATGTCGACTCCTTTACTGTAGGTAGAGACTATTATAAAATAGCTTGTCACTTTATCAAATATTTTTGGAGAAAAATTATTAGCATTACCGCGCCATAAAATTTGATTACTTAAATTATTCTTTTGCGCATATAACAAAGACGTCACTAAACTAGCTGGCGAATCAACATGGTCATCTTTTAATTTTATAATATCATCCAAGGCAAATTCATTTATCAATTCTTCTGTTTCTTTATCTTTAATACTCGCGATTTCCTCCCTAAGATTATGGGAAAAATCAATAGAAAAAATAACCAAACTTTTGAGTGGTAAATTATCTGATAGCCACTGCGCTAATTTATTAGCCTCCTCTATTCCAGCTCGTGAACTCATTAAAATCGGTAATATCTTAGTTTGCGGATAATAATATTTTATAAAAGGTACTATCGCGCCATGCGAATGTTCCTTTTTAAAAATTGAAGGTTGGCTAGTCAAATTGAAATCTCGCATAAACTTAATCGTCAAATCAGCATCTGTATCTACTCGACCAACAACTGTTTCCCAGGAAACTATAGCTGTGGAGATGGGTTGGCCAGCCACTTCATAATGATTAGGGCCTACTAATGCAATTACTAGGGGCTGACGCCCGCTGGCCAACCTCAACACCCTGGCAGTATAACTTGACGCTAACAAATGATGAGGAACTACTACTTGAGAAATTTCACTATTTGGCTCAATACTTGCAGCCACTGTAATAGCTCGACGAAAATTATTTTCCTCATAGAATTCTGGTTGGTTGTAAATAATTTGTCCTTCTGTCTTATCTAAACCGCCGTCTTGAATTTCTTTATTTACTAACAGTAATCTCGAATCAAAAACTACTACTAATAATACTAATGTGACTACCAGTAATAGTGAGCTGACTAAAATGTGATGATAACGTGCCAAGGTACTACCTGTTTAATCAATTATAATCGTTTGTTCAGTAGAATGATTTATTATATCTGGGCTGCGGAAAGACTGTAACAAGGCTGGTTCGGCTAGATAAGTTCCTTTGGTCTTTACGCGAGCGTAATATTTAAGATAACTACCTCCACAATAACTACTTAACCAACTCTTAGCTAACTGATAACGTACCCGCTGACCTTCAATATTATAAGGATACCAATAATGACAATCATATTGCTCGCCGCTACTTAACTTAGTCACAGGCAAAAGGCCACTAGGTAATAAATCAATTAGTTCATATTCACCCGGTAAAGCATCTGCACTAAAAGAAGGATACAGTCTAACCTCAATAACGTCACCTTGTTTAAATTTATTTGTCTGTTGACCATTAAGCCAATACTCCCGACGGATAGAAATGTCATTACTGTAGCCAAGCTCTTCTATTCTTTTTGGTCTCTCTAAACTAATTGCCACACGTACATCACCAGTCACACTAACAAAAGACAACTCGTTTACTTGCTGGGGTTGAATTAATAAACGAAATGCCTGATTACCAGTAATAACAACCTTCTCTTCTCTACCAGATAAACGATAAACCACTTCTGCCGGACTGGATTTAAGTCTGGGTAAAGTTTTAGTAATATAGTTCAATTCTTCTAAATTAAGAAGAACCTCTTTGTTGGGATGAGTAATTACATATGTCCATAAACCATCTCTTTCAGATAAATCCAGGGCACTGGCTAGCGAAGCAGCTAAAGCAGTAAGGGCTGTTATTTCTTCACCCGAATCATTTATTTTAAGAGCAATTTCCGGGCCACGTCTGACGGCATAATCATTAATAAGCCCTAATAAGCTTTGGCGTGCTTGTTCGGTACAACCCAATTCTTCCCAAGCCATAGCTATATATAAACGTTCCTTGGGACTTAAATCCTGACGCTGTGACCAAAGAGATAAACGCGGTAAAATTGGTTCATTTAAAGCAGCCAAGCCATACAACGCTAAAGTTATCTCCTGCGAGGTGCTTTGTTTATCCTCCAATTTAGCAAAGAAATATTGCTTTAAGGATAAACTATCAAACTCCTCTTTGGCCACTGACGCTAAACGGGCCGATAATTCCTCATCAGCGCTACCATAAGGTAAAAGCGTTAAACCGCCGTCTGCCAGTTGATAACGATAACTCTCAAAAGTAGGTACCGGCGACTGGAAACCATAGATATTATTAAGCAATACAGTTGCTTTCTTACGAGCGACGACCTGATCCACTCTATCACCCCAGGAATAACTCAAATTCAGTAATGGTTGATACAGTTGATTCTGACCTATATCGCTTAACACTACTTCCAAAGGTTGATCACCAAACTTCTGTACTCTGGTAGTAGTGGATAACTGTTCATTACTAACCACCTCTCGAGTCAGCAGCCGAGAAGCTATTACAGTGAGTGGTAATTTAACCGCATCATTACCAACTCCTGACGATAATTGATAAGTTATATCATGACGACCCAAAGATAATGGCGGTAAATTAAAATAAGCTGGAGTAAAGGCTACAGTTTCTAACTTTTCTTCACTGTCTATACCCAAACTAGGTGCCAAGATACTAAAACCCACTTTATCATTCTTAGTCAAGGCGGTACCATAAGCTCGCGCCCTCGCCACTGGTTTATCTGCCAACAAATACTCCTCGCCTAAAGCGATGTCAGCAAACACTGGCAATGATACTGGTAACTTAGTAATCGAAACGCCAACAAATAAATTTTGGCTTACTCCTTGAGCAGTAATGCGCCAGGAGGTTATATTATCAGGTAACTTAAAAGTTACCGTTCCCATACCATTACTATCAATCCTAACGGCTTGAAAAAGAGCAACATCGGTAAAAACTGAACGCACACCCCCGCCACCTCCACCTTTTTCTGCACCACCATATACTTCCTTAAAAAGAGGCCGATGGCTAAAATTAGAATAAATTAACCCAAGAGACATTGACTTATAAATAGATTCTAAGGGTGAGGGATTATAGCCTGCCACAGCATAATAAGCTTCATCTACCAAATTCAGATTAACTTCTGCTGTTTGTGGTTGCCCGCTGCTATTAGTTACCCGCAATGCTAAAGTAACATTCTCTCCTGATTTATAAATTCGCTTATTAGATGTCACAGTAATATTGAGAAGACGATCTTTCTTGTCAAACGCCAAACTAACAGGCTCGGTCTCGACATAAGATATACCATTAAAATAAATTCCTATTAAATTAATATTGGGTATATCCCTTTCTTCAAAATTGAAACGGTATTCTGGTGAACCGGAAGCAAAATATTCCTGCAGACCATTCTGATATTGCAGAAAAAGATAATTTTCAAAATCCGAACTAGGTAATAGTTCATTATTATTCATAAATAAAATTTTCACTTCTTCGCCCACACTATACTGTTCTGCCCCAGGTACTACCAAATGATAATATGGCCGATCACTAGAAGTGGGATAATTAATTATCCGACCATCATAATAATAAATATAAGTGTCAATAACATCAAAACGATTATCCGCGTCAAAAACTTTTAAGCGTAAACGATAAGAACTACCTGGCTCTGGTTTATACTGATAAAAATAAAGTCCACTCCGGTCAGTAGTGGTAGAAAAAGTATCCACAGTCTTTGTTGATTCAGTATAAGTATAAGTATTATAAGTACGTTTGTTGATAAAATCATAAGCCGTACCAGTAATTTGACTCTGGTATTTAGTTTGTACTAATTCGCCCTCCAATTTAGTTCCCGGGGCAATCCCCTTACCAAGTGCCTCCTCCCCACCCCAGTAATTATCCAGGGTTGCTAAATTTATAAAACGAGTCTTAACTTTAACTTGGGCTACCCCTTTACTAGGATAATTTACTGCTGTAGCAGCATAAACTTTGGGGCCATAAAAGCGCAAATTAACACCAGCAGTAATTTCAGCCAACTCTTCTTCTGTAGGATTTACTTCTACCCAAGCATTATTAGGCCAACAATAGACATCAACGCAAGGACTATAAGGAGCTGAATAATTTAACTCCACGGTCCCTCGTTCATCAGTAATAACTTCTGTTTCACCACTAGGAAAACGGTAATTTAATTTGAGGTTGGGAACTGGTGTACCATCAAAAAAACTAGCGCTGGCCACAAGTTTTATATTATCACCGGCGTAAGCTACTGTTCGTTCGGGTACTAATTTAATTTCATAAGCCGGTTTGACATAAGGCTGAATATTTATATATTTAGTTTCAATAATATAATTACCTACCTTAAGTTCCAAAGTATAGTAATCGGGTTGTAAATTATAATATTTAAATTCTCCCTGGAAAGTTGCTAGACTAGTAAGCTCCACTTTTTGCTCCATAATACGAATGGGTTGATAATAATAGTCCACATATCCTTCTTTATAAAGAGTAATTTTTATCTCTTCCCGGGGGGCCGATTTAGTACTTCTTTCTTTAACTAATCCCCAGAATTTTATCACATCAGTGGTTTGATACCTGGGTCGATCAGTATAAAGATAACTCCAATAACTATCGGCTACAAAATTACTATTGCTATAATTCGACCGCCTGTTTATACCCATAAGATTAGTAGCTGGTACGAGAACGATCTTATCGGCCGTCTGCGCCTTCAAGTAATAACGTTTAGTTTGATCAGTATTATTAATACCATTAACTAAATCTAGGGGGGTAGCAAAAACCAACAAACCGTTACTACCAGTTTGGTATTGTTTATTCTCCTCCAAAAATTCAACTTGAGCTCGTCCCGCTGGTTGGCGACTGATCAAATCATTTACCCACACTGTGGTTTTATCTTGAGCTATACTAAGATAAGCTGATAAATCAGTAACCTGTAACCAAGACTGTTCAGTAAGTCCGGCAACTGAAAAATCTAATATGTAATAACCAACAGGTAAAACGACCGGCAACTTTACATATTGCCAGAATTCTTCATTCATAATAGTCACCTCAAAAGTACCAACGGACTTTAGTTGTGAAGTATCCTGCCGGAATTGATCTTTAGAATAAGACCACCATGGAATTTCATCGCGCCGTTTAAGTAATTTATAAAACTCCTGCCAATCACCCAATTTATAAACTTCGACCTTAACTGGAGTAATAATATTGTTGCTATAAACCTCAAATACAGGTTCTTCTCGTGAACTACTGTCAATAAGATCCTCGGGTTTAAACCATGGCTTGTTGATATCAAAATTGTTAAATGATTCGGTTTCAAAGCTAAAGCTATAATCTTGTTCCAGACCCTCCTCACCACCTACTGGTGCTAGACCTTTTTTAACCGTCACATGATAAATAGTTGCTTTTTGTAAGGGATTATTGGGTATAAATACCAAAGTGCGACGATGTTGCTCAAATCTCCCTGCGACAATTGGCTCGATAAAAAAATATTGCTCTGGATTGGCAATATTTTCATGACTGAATGTTATCTCTATACCAGTATTAGTAGGAACATGGGTAGCAGCTTGTCTTGGTATACTAGATAAAACTTTGAAATGGTCTTTGACTTGGAAAACCCAACCATAATCTCTTGTCTTTTCAGAACCAGTATCAACCAAATAAGAAGTAGCTAGGGAAATTTTTACTAAGGTGTTAGGCAATAAAGGTTGATTATATTTAACTAGCCATTCCTGAGAAGATAAAGTAGTTAATTGATAATCTACTGCTGGTTCAACTTTTAAATTATTCTGAATAAGATCTGTGGGGACTTTAATTTTACTTTTTAATATATAACCGGAAGTGGAACTCACTCCCATAGTATCAGATTCCTCTGGTGTTAAAGTGAAGTTATCAGCAGCATAAGCAGGATCGATTATAAGGCGAGTAAATCCAACCAAAGGATGCTGTTTTGTTTTACCAAATGGCCCTACATCGAAATGCCAAACCAACGCCCCGATG
The DNA here is from genome assembly GCA_964567515.1 of uncultured Gammaproteobacteria bacterium. Taxonomy (GTDB): domain Bacteria; phylum Patescibacteriota; class Patescibacteriia; order Veblenbacterales; family UBA10138; genus JBBIVB01. Next base: position 6,320 of record CAZMMW010000034.1, read on the forward strand.
ATTATTAATACTACCATACTAACAATGATCACTGCTGACTTGCTGGCAAACGATTTTTTGTAATCGCCTGATTGCTCAAGATTTATCTTTTTTGTTACTGGAGCAGTAGAATCTAATTCCTTAAAAACTCCAGCCACCTCATCAGCCGACCAACCGCTTTCCAATATTATCCTTTCCAAATCTGAACGACTTGCTCCCCTTGCTAATTGTTCAGAAACATATTTTTTTAATTGGTCATTAGCCATAATGTCGTAGTAATTATTAACTATATTAATTATATCAAAATTTTTAAAAAATACTACTTTATTTATAGCTTCACCGAATTCATAAGTCTTCTAGTTCTAATCTCCACGTGCCCCTATGCTAAAACACCAGTAAATACTGGTGCTTCAGGGGCGGTAGGAATCGAACTAAAAAATCTACCTATTAAATACTGTCGTCTATTACTCATTGCTTAACCTCATTCACTACTTTTCCCTCTAAAAATCCTTTAATATTCTCAATAGTGGTATCCAAAATTCTTAAAATTGTCTCTTGGTTATTAAAAGCATTATGAGGGGTGATAATAACATTATCGCGTTTTAATAGTATGTGATCGGCAATCACGGTTTTTAAATCACATTTCTTTTTAAATTCCGGGCTTAATAATTCACTTTCCTCTTTTATCGCATATTCTTCTTCCAAAACATCCAGACCTGCGCCGGCTAGAGTGCCAGATTCTAATGCTTTAACTAAAGCCATAGTATCAATCAAACCACCGCGAGCGGTATTAACCAATATAGCGCCTGGTTTAATTAACTTCATATTTTCGCCATTTAACAAATAGTGGTTTCTTTCGGTATATGGAGCATGTAAAGTTATAACATCAGCTTCTTTTAATAAAGCATCTAACGATACATAACTAAAATCTAATAAACTGGCCAAGTCTTGGTTTGATTTGGGATCAAAAACCACTACCTTCATACCAAAGGCTTTGGCAATTTTAACTACATACTGACCAATGTGTCCACAACCTACTACACCTAAAATCTTATTTTTTAAATCAAAACCGCGTAAATTATCCAAAGAAAAATCTCCCCGCTTAGTGCGCTCATAAGATGGAATTATTTTTCGGGAAAGAGTTAAAATCAAAGCCCAAGTGTGTTCGGCTACAGTATTTTCACCATAATACGGCACATTACAAACTATAATGTTTTTAGCTTGGCATAATTTTACCTCAATATGATCAAAACCAGTAGAACGTGCGACAATTAATTTTAATTCAGGTAATTTTTCCAAAACCTCGGCGGTCACGGGCGTATAAATAAAGGGTGATAAAATTTCTGTGCGTTTAATGCTTTCAAAATCCTGATTTTGCAACGGACGCCGAATAAAAGTCAATTTATGGCCAGATAATTTATCTTCCAAATATGATTCCTCCCATCCTTCTAATTCAGTAAAAACGATATTAGACATAAAATTTAATTAGAGCTTAATTTCTTTATCGTTCCCGCGAAAGCGGAAATCTAGAAATATGAAATGAAATTATTTTTCTTTCTGGGCCCCCGATTAGATCGGGGATGACCACTTTGATAAATCATGATAACTTTACTCTTTCTAAATTAATTTTTTTACCGAGCCACTTTTGAGCAATATCCTGAAAATGAGGTGTTAAATCAGATACATAAAAATGGCTAACTCCTTCATCCAAACGCTCTTGACCGCCAGAAGTTTGCAAGTATTCTTTTAATTTTAAAGCTATTTGATCAGCTGGATCAACAACCTTAACTCGCCTACCTACTCGCGGAATAATAATCTTCTTTAACAGGGGATAATGAGTACAAGCCAGCACTAAAATATCAATCTGTTGTTGTTTTAATGAACGCAAATATCCTTTAACTATTCTTTTGGTTTCCGGCTTATCCAACCAATTTTCCTCTACTAACGGAACTAATAAAGGGGCTGCTTGCTGAAAAACTTTATAATCACCAGCCTGTTGTAATAAACGAAGATAAATCTGACTATTTACTAAAACTCTGGTACCAATAATTCCTACTCTCTTGTTCTTACTTAACTCTTTTACTTTTTCAATCGCTGGTGTAATTACTTCAAAAATCGGTAAGTTAGGAAACTCTTGACGCAGAGCCTCCATACCCACTGCGGACACAGTATTACAAGCCACTACCAATATAGTAGCGCCTTGTTTTACCAAAAATCGCGCTGCTTCAACTCCGAAATTAGAAACCACCTCGGCGCTTTTGTCACCATATGGAGTACGAGCAGTGTCACCAAAATAGATCAGTGAGATATTAGGTAACAGATGCCAGATAGCTTTGACTACTGTTAATCCGCCTATACCCGAATCAAATGCTCCAATCATAATTATTCTTTAAGTAAAGATAAAATCTCTTGTTTTTTTTGCTCTAATATTTCATTGGTTTTAGCCTCCAGAGTCACTCGCAATAATGGTTCTGTATTGGATGGCCTAACATTTACCCACCAATTGTCATATTGAATAGTAATGCCATCTAAATCATCTTGTCTAGCATCAGTATAATAATTTTTTACTTTATTGATTAATTCCTGTTGGTTTTTAACCTGTAAATTTATCTCCGGTAACTTATAATAAGGCGAATATTCTTTAACCAATTCCGACAACGGTCTATTAGTTTTAGATAATAGCTCTAACACTAATAATAAAGCAATAAAACCAGAATCAGCATAATAATTATCACGAAAAGAATAATGGGCCGATAATTCACCACCCA
>CAZMMW010000035.1:0-8355 GCA_964567515.1 uncultured Gammaproteobacteria bacterium
TAAGATATCCAAGATTTTCTCTCATAGCTTAATAGTTTAGTTTAAGTTAGGTAATTTGGCAATGATCCGATTATTTATCCTTAGCATCAGGTTTATCATGATTCCGCCAAGATAATTCGCGGACAATTTGCGTTAATTGCCGTTCGATTTTTTCTAAGCGCATAAAAATCTTAAACAATAAATAAAAAATAACTAACAAAGCTAGATAAACCACCAAGTCGGCACCTCTGCCCACTCCTAAAACATTAGCTATATAAGTCGTCGCTTGTGGTATCAATACCAACCAACCGACTGCTAGCCAAAACAAAAACCAAGCTATAAATTCCATCAAAGACAATTCTTTCTTCTGCCAACGCTGCCAAATACGCCACCAAACAAAAAGAATAAAAAATAAAATAATAATTTGTATAGCCGACATAAATTATCTAATTACTTTACCAATAAATAAATCCCTGATAATTCGCCAAATATCACTAACAGAATTGGCTTTGGCTTTATTAAGTGAATAATTAGTATAATGCACCGTAATCGGAACTTCTTCATAAGGAAGACGCAAGCGTCCTATTTCATGCAATATTTCCGAAGTCAAAGCCTTACGCTCTTGGCTAAAATTTATCATGCTGGCCGCTTGGCGCGTAAAACCTCTAAAACCGTTCTGGGCATCAGTTAATTTGACGCCGGAGAAAAACCAAGTGAATAAAATCGCCCCTTTTAAAATTAATCGCCTGGTTATAGGCAAACCAATGGTTTTACCCAAAAATCTGGAACCTAAAGTAACTTCTGCTCTCCCAACTAATAATGGCTTTAATATTTTTGGCAATTCTTCAGCTTCAAACTGACCATCAGCATCAAAATGCACTATAAAATCAGCTCCTATTTTTAAAGCATACATAGTACCGGTAATGATAGCCGCCCCATAATCGCGATTAACTAAATGCCGTAAAACCAAGGCGCCGGATGCTCTGGCTATCTTTCCGGTGCCGTCTTGCGAACCGTCATCTACCACGATAACTTTATCTACCAACGGTAATAAAGAAGTAACTATTGACCCAATAGTTTTTGCTTCATTGTAAGCTGGTATAACCACTACGATCATGACTTAGTCTCCTTAAACCATTTATAAGTTTCGGCCAAACCTTCAGCTAAAGAAAATTTTGGCAGCCAACCTAATTCTTGTTTAGCTAACTTGGCCTCCAAAGCGCTAAAACGGACATCTCCCTCGCCTCGCGCTGGCGTATAATTTATTTTAAAAATTTGTCCTGACACTTGTTGTAAAGCTTTTACCAATTGAATAATAGTAGTTTGTTCGCCTGTACCAATATTATACTTGCCGCGCCCACGATCTGGAGCTTGGCGCAACGCCTGCACCACATCGGCCACATAGACGAAGTCGCGGGTTTGCTGTCCATCGCCATGCACAGTTACTACCTTGCCTTCTAAAATCTGTCTTATAAAAATACTGATCACTCCGCTTTCCCAGCTATTATCTTGTCTGGGGCCATAAACATTAGCTAGGCGCAACACTAAATAAGGTAGACCAAAACGCTCTTGATAAAGTTCTAAATATCTTTCAGTTGTTAATTTTGCCTGTCCATAAGGTGATAAAGGTTTTGCGCTTTCAGTTTCCGGGGTTGGAATTAAGCCGCTGTCTCCGTAAATTGCCCCACCAGTAGAAACAAAAACAAACTTCTTAACCCTATTCTGCCTAGCGGCTTCTATTACATTAATAGATCCTAAAATATTAACTTCGGTATCAAACAAAGGCTTGGCTAAAGAAACTGGCACGCTGGCTTGGGCAGCCAAATGAAAAATATAATCGGGTTTTATTTTATGAATTAACCGAGGCAGTGTTTTGGCTCTGATATCTGTTTTAAAAAATTTAGCGCGCCTATTAACATTTTCTTTTTTACCAGTAGATAGATTATCAATCACCGCCACGTCAAAACCATCCCCTATTAGTTTATCTACTAAATGAGAACCGATGAATCCAGCGCCGCCTGTGACTATAACTTTTTTCATAAATTCTAAATCTTAAATACTAATTTCTAAACAAATCCCAAACCCTAATACCTAAACAAATTATTGAATTTAATATTTTGATATTGGAAATTAGACATTGGGAATTATTTAGAATTTAGATATTAGGATTTAAAATTTTATTTTAAATATTTCCTCAACCCTAGCGCCTGATCCGTTCTCTCCCAGCTAAAGGCTACTTCCCGGCGTCCAAAATGACCATACACAGCAGTCTGACTATAAATCGGACGACGCAAATGCAAATAATCAATAATGCCATGGGGCGTTAAAGGGAAATGTTTAGATATTAAACTAGTTATTTTTTCGTCAACCAATTTACCTGTACCAAAAGTATTAACATTAACTGACAAAGGATCGCTTTGGCCAATAACATAAGCCAACTGCACCTCGCATTCAGAAGCTAATCCCGCGGCGACTATATTTTTAGCTATATAACGAGCCATATAACTGGCTGACCGATCAACCTTAGATGGATCCTTGCCGGAAAAACAACCGCCGCCATGCCTGCCCCGGCCGCCATAAGTATCAACTATTATTTTGCGACCAGTCAATCCAGTATCAGCTTCCGGACCGCCAACCACAAAACGTCCGGTAGCGTTGATATAAAATTTTGTTTTTCTATCAACCAATTTACCAACTATCGGTTTAATAACTTTATTTAAAATATCTTGCTGTAAACGTTGATAAGATATTTTTGGGTGATGTTGCGCCGCTATTACTATATTAGCTAAACGTACTGGTTTTTTATTACGATATTCTACTGCCACCTGTGTTTTGCCATCTGGCCGCAAATATTTAATAATCTCCCTCTGCCTGACATGCGCCAATCGTCTAGCTAATTTATGGGCCAACATAATTGGCAAAGGCATTAATTCTGGGGTTTCATTACAGGCATAACCAAACATTAATCCCTGATCACCGGCGCCTAGCTTATGATAGCCTCTCACTACCCCTTGTTTAATATCAGCGCTTTGCTCATGTAAAGAAACCAAAACTCCGGCGTCTTCCCAATCTAAACCATAATCAGGGTTATCATAACCAATTCGCCTTAAAACTTGACGAGTTGTTTTTTGCACATCACAAAAACCGCGAGTAGACACTTCGCCGCCAACAACTATTACGCCAGCGGTAGCAAAAGTCTCTATACCGGCTCTGGTATAAGGATCTTGTTGTAATAAATTATCTAAAATAGAATCAGAAATTTGATCGCAAATTTTATCCGGATGACCCTCGGTAACTGATTCTGAAGTAAAAATAGAAAAATCCGCCATAAAATAATCTAACGATGAGCCTTCAGCCCTAAAACATTACGATGGGCTTTAAGATAATCAACAGTTTGTCGCAATCCTTCTGTAAAAGACACCAAAGGAAACCAACCTAATAACTCTTTAGCTTTGGCAATATCCGGCACCCCTTGTTTAACTATATAAGGAGGTACATTTTCATCCACCTTGATTTCAGAATGAGAATTGGTCAAGATAATAATTTGCTTGGCCACTTCTTCAATAGCATGCAAGTCAGGATTGCCTAAATTAAAGATGGCAGTAACCTCTGTTTCACCCAACTTAATCAAACCATCAATTATATCAGACACGTAACAAAAAGTGGCCAATGATTTTGGTGAACCATAAATTATTAAAGGTTCGTTACTTAAAGCTTTCACTATAAAATCAGGAATCAACCGACCGTCATCAACTTTTAACCGCGAACCATAAGTATTAAAAATACGAGCTATCTTCCAATCAATTTTTTTGTGTTCACCATAATTAACCACCAGACTTTCGGCAAACCTTTTTCCTTCATTATAACAACTCCTGATTCCTACCGGATCAATAAAACCCCAGTAGTCCTCGTTAAACGCTTGATGATCTTGGGGTTCACCATAAATCGCCGAAGTGGAGGCATGAACAAATTTAGCCCCGTACTTTACTGCTAAATCCAACAAATTCTTAGTGGCATAAGCGTTGGTCTCTAATGTTTCTAATGGTAAATGCCGATACTCTTTGGGCGAAGTGGGACAAGCTAGATTAAAAATTTTTTGTATGCCTTGATATTTTACCTTAAACTTTTTTACCTCCGGCAAAGACTCTAAATCAAGCGGCTCTCGTAAATCATGTTTAATAAATTCAAAATTACCCTGCTGCAACAACAAATCAATATTTTCCTCACTACCAGTGATAAAATTATCAATACAAATAACATTATATGATTTAACCAAAGTGTCACATAAATGAGATCCTATAAAACCAGCTCCGCCGGCTACTAAGACATTGGGTCTATCTAAAATTTGTTTATAAGCCATAAATTTATAACTATTGATTAATGAAACGTGATTTTATTCTACTTAATTTTACCTTTTTTTTCAAACTATAAATATCAAGCGCTAGTTTTAAAAATATACTTTCGAACTACAGTGTAATAAATTAATAAAGCTACGGCATTGGAAAAAAGTTTAGCTACAATATCAGGCCAAAAGTAAAAAGCGGTAAACAACCAAAGTCCAGCTTGAATTAATCCTAAATAAATAGCGGAGGTGACAAAAAATTTTAAATAGGCGCTAAGCCAAGATGCAGACGACCGCCCAAAAGTCCATAAATAATGCCAAATAAAATTATGAAGATTGGCTAAAAAGATGGCGATGACGTTGGCCCATAAATAATTTTGCTGCCACCAAGCAAACCCGCGAGTCAGGCCAAGATAAATAGAATAATCAACTACAGCGCCACCCAAGCCCACTACTATAAATCTTAAAAAACGCTTGTCTTTCAGTAATAATAAAGCGGAACGTATCATGTAAAAATTATTTAAAGACTGCTACTTTGAGTCCGCCACGAAAATTTTTATCGCCCACAAAAAATTGTGATAAAACCTTGCCGCTGCTATCAAAGATACGCACTTGAGGACCACCGTTACCTTGAGGAGTAGTAATAATTTCTCGACGACTGTCATTGTTCACATCCCCTACCGCTATATTAACTCCGCCACTAAACTTTTTATCATAAGCCCAAAATCTATTAACTAATTTTCCTTGATAAGTTAAAACCAACACTTCTGCTTTGCCGCCTTTACCTGCAGATAATATGATTTCTTCGCGTTTATCATTATCTAAATCGCCTACTGCTAAATTTAGTCCGCCTGCAGGAATGTCTACGGGCGACTTTATCTGATACTTTTTATAACCATTTCTGGTGGTTATCATGATTGGTAAACGACTTGCCACTTGAGGGGCGACTAAAATTTCCATAATACCGTCATTGTCTACATCACCTGCCGCTACGTTTAAACCGCTGTTATAATCTTCATAAGGTACAAATTGCGAAATCAACTCTCCCTTGCCATTATAAATACGAATGGTGCCTAGAGCTTTTTTATTAGTGGCTACAATAATATCATCTTGTTTATTATTATTAACATCAGCCACGGCCAAACTAAGACCGCCTTTATATCCCTCCCAAAAAGCCATAAATTCAAATTTCAAATTTCCTGTCTGGTCAAAGATTCTAATATGCGGACTGCCACCGCTCCTGGGCGCTGTAACAATTTCTCTTTGCCCATCGCCATCTACATCGCCCACTGCCAAATTAATACCGCTAATAAATTGCGGCGCATAAGCTAAAAACGACGACATCAACTGACCGTTTTTATCTAATTTTTGCACTTGCGCTTTACTGTTAGCAAAAGGCGCCACCATTATAGAACTGGTAGACACAAAGGTTGTCTGTTGGGCCAGCTCCATAGCTGCTCCCACATTAAGACGACGACCGGTCTTGCCAGCAAGTTTAGGATTAGCAGAACTAATACTATCGCCAGCCACAATCAAAATATCGCGTAATTGAGCCGGACTATAACGCGGGTAAAAACTTTTTAACAAGGCGAGGGCGCCGGAAACCATCGGCGCCGCCACCGAGGTTCCATTCCAATAGCCGCCGTAATTACTTTTAAATTCAGGATGCGCCGAGTCGCTAAACTGGGTGCTGAAAATATTTACTCCCGGCGCTGCCAGGTCAACACAACGCGAACCATAATTAGAAAAACTAGCCAAAATATCATTGCCATCAACAGCGGCTACGCCAATTATTTGATTTTCTCCAGAATAGCCATCGTTACATACTGGATACTGGGGTATTTTATCCATATCTATACCTACTCCGGCTTCGGCACCGGCGGCTGCCACCACCAAGACGCCGGCTTTATAAGCACGTGTAATGGCATCTTGTAAAACCGGATCGGAATGCGGCCCCACAAAACTTAAATTAATAATATCAGCGCCGTTGGCTACAGCATAATTAATTGCCCGTGTTACTGTCACGGTATTGCCAATTCCCTTAGCATCCAAAACTCTCAAAGGCATAATGCGGGCCGACCAATCTACTCCCACTACACTAACGGCCGTTGCCACTCCAGCTACTATGGTACCATGATTGATGGCCAACTCTGTCCAACCTACTTCAAATTTGGGACGCGGATCAGAAACATTGCTAATAAAATCCCAACCATGCTGATCATCAACAAAACCATTATTATCATTATCTATATTATCATTCGGCACTTCCCAAGCATTAAACCAAATATTATCTTTCAAATCTTGATTATTAATATCCACTCCTGAATCAAGAATGGCAATAATAGGTCTTAGCGTCTGTTTAGGCAAATCGCTCCAAACCTGTGGTAAATTAATCTGTTGTAAATATTTTTTTTGCCAAACATAGCCTGGGTCATTAGGCGCTAAAGACAACTGATAATGTTGTATCGGCACTACTAATTTAATATCAGCGCGTTGCTGCAACTTGCTAATAGCTTGACTGGCTGACTCGCCTGTTTGGCAGCTATAACTAGTTACTTCACCTGAAAACCAACTAATGGCCAACTTGCAACTTTGACTATTAGCGCTCCTTGTGGTGTGTGGATTATAAATTAAAGCCGCCACTAAACTTATTAGAATGGCGCTTACAAATTGTACTTTCAATTTAGTGGATAATTTTATCATTGATACCTTACTAATATAACAAATAAACGCTCAGGTGTGAATGTTCTTACTTGGTTTTAGAATTATGAAGCCTGAAGTAAGAATAATGAATATTGTCATCCTAAGCCTTCAGGCGAAGGATCTAAAACCAAGATGTTGGCCAACAAAACACCCTTGTTCTTAGGTAGAGATTCTTCGACTGAAGCCTCAGAATGACAAGTAAATAAGCAAACAAAATAATTTTGATTCCCGCCTGCTCATTAGCTAATGCTTAAATATTATATGATGATAAATAGTCGTACCTTAATCCAAAGTAATAATTCGTCGCCCATTAAGTGCGAGCGGCGGGCAGGTTTGAATTTTACCTTTTAAATCAATAAAAACTTCCGCTTGCTAGATTTAAAGCGGAAATTATTGCAAATTTTTCAACAGTAAAGGAACCTCGTGCGTAGCCACATCAAAAACAATAGCCAAATCAACATCCATATAATCATGAACTAACTTATCACGCATGGCTATGGCTTTCTTCCAATCCACCGCTGAATACTGAGATCGCCCTTCCGCAGATAACCGCTTAGAAGCTTCGCCAATATTTTCAATCAGCTTCACTACCGCTAATTGTACTTTTTCATCGCCTACAAAATCTTGATAATTCAAACCGGTAGTAAAAATTATAACCTTGTGGCAAAACTCCTTAATTTCCTGCAAATAGATGTTATCTCTGTCCATAAAATACTTTAAGATCGCGTTCTATGTGCGGCCGCAGCCACTTATTTATTCCGCCTTCAGTTACCAAATCAATATCGCGCCCGAGCGCAGCGCGCAAGCTTTCGTCCAGTTGAAGGTACGCAGAAAATGTGGGCCGCTCACTAAATTTAACTAGAATATCCACATCACTGTTCGGTCCAACCTCACCGCGAGCATACGAACCAAACACACCCGCGTATTCCACGCCGCAGTTTTGTAAAATTGGTCGTACTTTTTCAGCAATTTCTTGTATATCCATAACTCTATCATACCTCAAACTAACCTTTAATAGCAATGGCTATCAAATATTTATTTAATTTAAAAACATTCTTACCGAAACACTAACTCAAAACTCAAATCGTAAAGGTTAAAACCACAATTTAAAACTTAAAACGGTTTTATTTTTTAAATAGTGGTTTTGAGTTTTAAGTTTTGAAATTTGAGATGTAACTTAAGATCAAACCAATCTTTCCGCTTAAAAAGCCTCGCCAATATTTTCAATCAGCTTCACTGCCGCTAATTGTACTTTTCATCGTCCACAAACGCCCGTGTACTGCTTTATTGTCGCAGACGCTCTAATTCTTGCTGGTACAATTTATTATCCG
>CAZMMW010000036.1:0-8295 GCA_964567515.1 uncultured Gammaproteobacteria bacterium
CAAGTTCAGGATGACAGATAGGGATGAAGATATAAATTTTACGTTTTGATATTTTCATTTTGAATTTATAAAATCTACTATTTCCTCTGGATGAATTGGTCGGCCGTCGTATTTTAATAATTTATCAGTGATATCAATACCCGTCCTTTCACGGATTAAACCGCCCAGTTGTCCAGAAAAATTATTTTCTATTAAAATTCTGTGTTTAGCTTGTCGTAAAATAGCATCTACTTCTTTAACCGGAAATGGTTCAAGTAATTTAATTTGCAAAAAATTAATCGTCGCCTTACTGTCATTCTGAGCCTTTAGCCGAAGAGTCTCTTTAGATCCTTCGCTTTGCTCGGGATGACGGAGGGAGTGGCCAAGATGACGAGGGTGGGGATCGGAAAGACGAGAGGAACTGACATTTAAAAGCTTCATTGCTTCCAAAATTGATCCTTTAGTAGAACCCCAGCCAACTAAAGTGATATCTGCTTTCTTGGGTCCGTAAATTGTGACTGACTCTTTAATATCTTTTTTAACAGATTGCAGTTTGCGCATGCGTTTATTCATCATGGCAATTCGCAAAGCCGCTGATTCCTCATCCAAACCAGTAGCCTCATGTTCATCACTGTTAGCCAAAAATACACCACCAGGAATACCGGGAATAAATCGCGGGCTTACTCCGCCGTTGGTATCAAAATATCTAGGCAAACGTTTTTCTGCTAGATCATCTAAAATTTTGCCATACTCTCCCCTATTAATTTTCAAATTATTTTGATTAAAAAACGGCAGAGTTTGCCTGGCTTCGGCTAAATATTTATCAGTTAAAATAATCACTGGCAGTTGATAAAGATCCGCAATATTAAAAGCTTCAAAGGTCATATAAAAACATTCCTCTGTATCACCAGGAGCTAATACTACCCGCGGAAAATCTCCCTGGCCAGCATGCATCACAAACCTTAGGTCCCCTTGTTCAGTCCAAGTAGGCAGTCCAGTGGCAGGCCCGGGACGCTGTGCTACTACTATCACACAGGGCGTCTCTGTCATCCCTGCTAATCCTAAACCCTCGGCCATTAAAGCAAAACCGCCGCCAGAGGTAGCAGTCATGCTTCTAACACCCGCGTATCCCGCGCCAATAATCATATTAATAGCAGCAATTTCATCTTCAGTTTGTTTAACTACTAAATTATAATTTGTTTCGTTGGCTGCTAAATAATGCAAAATGGAAGTAGCTGGTGTCATGGGATAAGCAGCAAAAAATTTCATGCCAGCTTTTAATGCTCCAAGTGAAATGGCCTCATTGCCATTTATCAGCATTCTTTTTTCTTTAGTAGAACGCGATTTTAATTCATAATCAAATTTATCAGCAAATTTTTCTTTAACATAATCATAACCAGCACGAGCTGCTTTAATATTTTGTTCTACCACTATGGGGCCTTTTTTAGCTAGAGCCTTTTTAATAAACTCCACTATAATATCAAAAGGTAGTTTAACTAAAGCCAGTGAGGCGGCCGTAGCTACTACATTACTCATAATTTTTTGCCCACCTGATTGCTCTGCTAAAGACTGTAAAGGAATGCCAAAACAATTTATATCTTTCCGCGGACAGGAAAAATTTTCTAAAAATCTATCATCTAAATCATAAATTAAACCACCACCCGGAACAATCTCTGAAAAATTTTCTTTGATAGTTTGCTGATCCAAAGCTATTAATAAATCAATTTGTGATGAGTGTGATTGTACGTTATCTTCCCTCGCCCAAATCTGATAAGTATTATGCCCGCCTTTAATTAACGAGGGATATTCTAAATAGGCAAAAGTTTCTAAACCAGCTCGCAGGCAAGAGTAAGCAAAAATTTCGCCAGCCGATAAAATACCATAACCAGCCGCTCCGCCAATTTTCCAATTGAAATTATTGATCTCGATTTTCATTTTCCTCCTTATTATACTGACTTTTGATTTTATTTATTAAATTACCCAAACGCATGGTTATAATAACCACCAACCCGGTGATAATTACAGCGTAAGCAAACTTAGCCCAAACTTCTGACTGCGTTCCAAAAACTTTTTTAAATAACGATTGAATGGCATCATTCCAGGCTAAAGCTGCCACCAAACCAAATCCCGCTGTAGCTAATTCTGATATTTTTTGTAAGATTTCTAGTTTAAGAGATTTATTGCTCATAACTTAAGTATACAAATTTATCTAACACTTGACAAAAAAACAAAATGCAGTGTAAATTTAATAATTTTTAAAAATAAAACAAAAAATGTTCAATAAACAATGAAGTTAAAAATGACCTTCGATTTATTTTTCGTATTACATGACCAAAAAACGAAGATTGATAGAAATATTATTCAAAACAGTGCTTTGTTGGCTAACCCGCCTTTGTCTGAAAGTGATATGTTACAAATAGAAGAGTTAGCTCTTCAAATTACCGATCTTAACAAACTTCATCAGTTTAGCTTGGCTATATCAGCTCCCTTAGCCAGGTGTGTTCAAACCGCCTCTATAATATGTGTAGCTTTAGGAATTGAATTTTTTACTGATTCCAGATTGGGTCAATTTGCTAGCGGCGGCGATAACGAAGAACCAGTATTTTATCCGGGTCACGAAAGAGATTGGCATGCAACTTAGTTGGTTAACTTGAAAAACTTTCTTCATAGTTTATCATCGATATATATGTAGTAATATGGCATATACCCCAGAGGGTAAAATATTACTATTTACCAGTCGACCAATTATGGCTGGTGCTATATGTCTAACTGCTGACAACGAAGATTTAAGAGAAATACAAAGGATCCCCAGCGATGAGGAGATTAAACAATCTTTAATTCATCGCTTTCAGTACAATTCCTCAATGTATCAACTAAATAATTCATCATAATTCCGATTCAAAAATTATTTGGCTCGGGATTTTATATTTCTCATAATTCAACTGTTAATTTACTCTCATACTCTTGAGCATAAGAGTAAAACTATAATTTTCGCACCACGCCTTTATTCGCATCCACCTCTATCTTATCGCCATCTTTAAAAACCTGGGTGGCGATTTTTGTGCCCACTATACATGGTTTATTCATTTCTCTGGCCACTATGGCCGGGTGGCTGGTTAGCCCCCCTTCGTCAGTAACAAAAGCGGCCGCTTTTTTCATAAGCATGATATAATCAGTTGAAGTCATAGACGCTACCAATATATTTCCAACTTTCACCTTAGAAAAATCACTAGTCTTACGTACAACCACGACGCGACCTTTTACCACTCCAATATTACCACTAATTCCTTTAACTAACTTGACGGAACTCTGATTATCTAATCTTGTTTTCTTAATCAATTTTGGCACTAGTTGTTTAATGGTCCCTGGTGAAATTTCTTGAGACTTTTCGCCATTAAAAAAACAACCGTAGTTACATGATTGCCGTATTTTTAATTTAGTTTTTATTATGGCTAAATTTTTTTCTTTTAATAGATCAAAAATTTCATCAGGTGATAAATAATGAATGGTTTTCCAATTACCAATGCGTCGCAATGCCGCTAGTCTTGAAAAGAAACCTCGGGTATTAAAATTAACACGTGAAAAAACTCTTTCCTATATTCATTTAGGTCAGTAAATATTCTAACTGCTAAAATTAAATTTTTTATTTTTTGATCTTTTTTATATTCTTCAAATAATTTATTCCTATTAGATATAATAGAACGACGTGCACGTGATTTATGCGTTAATGTTTTAGCCGGGTTACTATTTTTAAACTCTTTTAGTCGCTTCAAAAAGTTAGCTTGTGACCATCCTTCGCCTACAAAATTGGATGACAAACACTGATATTTATGATAATGACGTTTTAATAACCAAGCTTGATTCTTAGTCTTAATAGCTATCTTCAATAATGCTAATTCTTCTTTTTCAGCGGGTGTTAAATTATCAGGCAAAGTAATGATACTTAGGATTCTTCAATTAAATTTATTATGACCGTTTTTTGAAGTAAAAACCCTAATCAATTCTCTGGTAACGCAGCTCCACCAATAGCTGTAATGTTTAAGGTCGGTATATATTGAGTATAGGCCTTAAAATAATTTAAAATAGATTCTTTGGCGTTTTTAGATTTGATATTAGTTTGAGCTAATCTGTTAGCACTTTGAAGTAAGGCATTCCCATATTTTTGATACCTTCTTTTTAATATTTTAGTCCATAATGGATTTTGAGCTTTTGATAAAACCTCATTAGCAAACTGATCGGATTCTATTTTTGTCATATAAATAGAAGCATTAAAACCATTCATCAGGGCTAAAATAAACAAACGTTCATTTAAACCATATAGACGATTATATTTAAAAAATCCTACAGTCGCTAACCAATTATGTAAAAAGGACACATTTCTGTTAACAAGGAAAATCCATGGTTCTTTTAATGGATTGATCTTTTTAAATTTTTGTTTAAATGACTTCATTTTATTATATTTTATTTCTGTTTAACTATCTCCCTAGCAATTGCCAGTTCCTCATTAGTTGGAATAACTAAAACCGGAACTTGCTGCCAAGGGCGTAAGCCCCTCATAATTAAATTCCTGATAGTTTCATTGCGTTCGCCAATGGCGCCAGTGAACACTATGGCATCTACTTTGCCTAAAATTGAAGCATAAGCACCAATATATTTCTGGATGCGATAGATAAACATTTTTAAAGCCAGTCTGGCTAAATTTTTCTCTTCTAAGGATGCTGTTTTTTGAGCTTTATATCCCAAGACTTCATAGCCGGACCTTACTAAAATCTCCCTCATATCTTGGATTCCGGAAATTCCTTTAATACCAGATTCGTATTCTAATAAATTTTTAACCCACGCTGGTTTCATTTTTAAATTGTGGATTAAATGCAGAATCAAACCCGGATCAATATCACCCGACCGTGTCCCCATTACCAAACCTTCCAGGGGTGTAAAACCCATAGAAGTATCGCAAGGTTTACCTTGCCTGACCGCCGTAAGACTGGTGCCGTTACCCAAATGGCAAGTGACTAAATTTAATTTCTCCAAATCTTTGTTTAATAAATGACTCGCTTTGGCGCTGACAAATTGATGAGAAATACCATGAAAACCATATCGTCTTAAATTTTTAGTAATTTGTAATTTAATTGGCAGGGCATAAAATTTTATAAATTCTGGCAATTCAGCAAACCAAGCTGTATCAAAAACTGCCCACTGTTTAACTTGAGGCAGAAATTTAATACAGCAAATAACAACTTCTAATTGTGCTGGATTATGTAGTGGAGCTAAAGAATTAAACCGGCTAATTTTTGATAGTACCCTTTTTGATAATCTGATTGGTTTAGTAAACAAATATCCGCCGTGAACTACACGATGAGCTATACTGCTTATGCTATCTAAATTAATCTGATGCCAGGCAATTAATTTTAAAACATAAGCCATACCTTGATGATGATTGGTAAGTTTATCTTTACTTAAAACCAATTTACCTAAAACCCTCGCCTCACTAAAACACTTACTTTGACCTATATATTCTATAGCGCCCCTAGCAACCTCTTCTAAATCAGGATTAGTAAACAACGCCCATTTTAAAGATGAGCTACCTGCATTAAAAACTAAAATATATTTGGTTTTATGATCACAGCGCATCATAAGCATTAAATTAAGATACTAATTTATTATCCATATTATCATTAAATGGTTCGTACGAACGATACTATAACTATTTTACTACAAAATTTAGAATCTGTTTGTGCCCAACGGATAAATCATCATCTAGACGATATTCTATCGACTTACCAGCTTGTTCACCTGTTATAAATCCTTCTTGACGTAAAATCTGCAAATGTTTAGAAGTTGAATAAAAACTTAAACGTAATCTGTTTGCTAAATCAATCACTGAACTTGATTTTTGTTGTGATAAAACGCGGACGATATCCAATCTTCGACGATTGGCTACAGTTTTTAATAACTTTTCTAATTTCCTACTTGTCATATGCATATTTATCATTAATTACCCAGGAACCCTTCGTGCGAACCATTCTAAAATCTAAGATCATCAAACTAGCTCTACCAACTCCCCGCCCTTGGCTCCCACGGCATTAGCCTCGTCGGTATCTAACATAAATGACATTTTATCAATACCCTGTCTGGAGCGTACCGCTACCTTATGAAAAGTGATGCTACGATTTCCCATTATCTGTAAAGAAACGATACTGCCGTGTTTTAGTCTCCAGAGTTTAGCTTCGGCAAGAGAAAGGTGTAAATGCCTTTGAGCCACTATAACCCCTTGTAAAAGCCTAATTTGGCCCTTAGGGCCTAAAATAAGGCAGCCGGGAGTATTCTTGAGGTTGGCTGACAGACGTAAAACCGGCTTAAGACCTAAGTTAAAACAATCAGTCATTGATAATTCTACTTGCGTTTGTGATCTTACTGGTCCAATTATTCTGGTATTTAATTTTCCTTTAGGACCACAGATTACTACTTTTTCTTTAGCCGCAAATTGGCCAGGTTGAGAAATTTTATGTTGTACGCGTAAGGTATAATTTTTACCAAAAAGCTTAGCTAAATGTTCCGGTGACAAATGAATATGCCGTGCTGATACCTCTAATTTAATTCTTGGTTTAGATTTAGACATAGCGACGGTAAAATCTTAATAATTCTTTTTGTGTTAGTAGTCCTCTTTGTGCGCCTGAATGCATAATTACTGAATTGCTATTAGCCATACCCCACAACATGGCTTGCTTTAAATTTCCTTTCGATTTTATCAAACCAGCCAAAAAACCAGAACCAAAAGAATCCCCAGCGCCAATAGTATTAACTGGTTTCGCGGTAAAAGATTTTTGGTGCCAATATTGATCCTTGGTAGCCACATAAGCACCTTTGGCCCCATCAGTTACTATTACTATCTTAGGACCTAATTTTAATAAAGCAGATAAAATGCTTTTGGTTTTGCTATTTTTAAATTTTTTACCCAATATCTCCTGAGCTTCTTTATAATTAACATTCAATACTTCCAGATACTTTAATAACGGCCTAAGACGATTAATTTGTTTGAGTTGTAAACTGCCAGGATTCCAAAATATCTTTTTATTAAATTTTCGTACGGCCTTAAAAAAAGATGGTAAAAATTTATACCATTGTGGATTAGCTAATGATGTTAAATAAAACCAATCATATCTTTTTTGGATCCAGTCAGATTTAACCACTAAATTAACCGTGGCCCCCCTATCTACCAATGCCACATGTTCATGAGCGCCGCCAACAGTAATAATTAAAGACGCGGCTGAATGTAATTTATAATCATAAGTAATTTGACTAGTGTCAACTTTTTCTTGCTGTAAGTGAGCTATTATTTCTCGTGCTCGCCAATCATTACCCAATCTAGTATAAATATCAGCCGTGATACCTAAACGAGACAATCCTACCGCCACATTGGCCGCTCCCCCACCAAAGGAATATTCACTACCTGTTACGTCAATCTTGGCTCCATATAAAAAAGCAAGAGCCTGATCTTTAGCTCCACGTCCAAGCGATACCAATTTAGCTTCATTGGTTAACAATAAAACATCCCAGGTAGCGCCGCCAATAACACAAATTTTATGCATGATAGTATTATATCATCTTTAATAACCATCTGCTACTCGCCAATTAATATGAAAAAGTATAAAATATATCTATGATCAAAATATTTGTCAAAATTACCGGACTAATATTCCTAGCCGCTGCTTTTATTGGTTTTTTCAAACCAGATCTTTTAATTATAGTACAACTAGATTTATGGCAAAGTTTAGTTTATTTGATTCTAGGTATTGTTGGTATTAAATTAGGATTTACTAAAACCAATGATTATAACCTACGTTATTATGTAGATGTAGCAACAGGCGCAACCATGGTTTTATTATTATTAGGTCTAACTTTACCTAATTTCTTAGGTCTATTTCACTTAGAACAAGTAGAGCATGTGTTCCACGCTATAATTTTTATTTGGGGGGTGGTAACCAGTGCTCTGAGTAAAAAAGCATTAGTTTAATTTAAGAAATAATAAAAAGAATCTACTATAAAGCAGATCCTTTATTATTATAAATCTCGTCGTATCATCCATACCAACAAACAATTCCGCAATTAAAACCCGCTAATAAACCAACGGGTAGATAAATTACAACCACCCCCATGTTTAAATCAATAATAGCGATCATGCCAGCGATAATGCCTACAAACGGCCAAATTAAAAATTGTGGTTTGTTGTAGAAAGGTAGCGAGAGTTATTGTTGTTCACAAGCAACGATTTAACTCTTTGAATCATATTTTTCTCCTTTAAGTTTTGTTTTTATT
>CAZMMW010000037.1:0-8255 GCA_964567515.1 uncultured Gammaproteobacteria bacterium
AAATATGAGCATAGTATTTTAATTTATTGTTTATTAATAACAAATTTTGGCGGAGGAGGTGGGATTCGAACCCACGGTGCCTTGCGACACACTTGCTCTCCAAGCAAGCGCACTAGACCACTATGCGACTCCTCCAAATTGCTTAATTATTTCTAACTTTTCTAAATAATCTCGTAAATATTTTAAATACCATTTTTTTATAAGCAGTTTTCTTATTATTAAATTCCTCCTTATACATTATTTCCATGGTCTATAAAATTTTATTGATCAAGTCTTTCCTAAATTATATTCTTCTAATCTTTTTAAAATACCAAACGTACATCCTATATAATAAATACTGCTCTTTAACGGAGTTCTTAAGAATATATACATAATACATATTTTATAAACACTAGACCAGCCCGAAGAATCCCTTCGGGGACATTCGACCTCTCTGTTCTTAACTGACATCCAGCAATCTCCTAAAATTTATAAATAACTTAATAATTTATCTTTAATAACCTCAGCCTCGGTAGTATCTATAATATCACTGGTGTTAAATTTCATTTCACGTACTGCTTTTTCTACTTCCACTCTACTTATTCCTCCTGATTGATATTTAGTGAACAAACCTTTGACATGTTCTCTTTCTGCTGGCTGCAGAATTATTATTTCCTTAAACAACTTGTCTAGATTGACAAAAGATAATGTTTTATTGTTAGAAAACCATCCCATAAATTTATTAAATTAAGACTAAAAGCGTTATTAGAGTAACATTTTTAATAATAAAAGAAAAGCCCCGATTCCTAAATATCAGAATGGGGCTAACGTATAAAATTATTAAATATCTTTATCGGAGCATAGCCACGGCTGTTTTGGCTAGGCTTTCATGATCTTGAGAAGACAGGGTTATAACCTGACTTGTTTGATTATCTTTAATAACCCCGGATGGCAACGACACTTCATTTTTAATAAGATGAACCGGTAATTTAACTACTAATCGGTCTTTTTGCACACAACAACCAAAGCTTGTTTTTGGAATCCCTGCTTCGCCCTCAATAATTGACCGAACAACTTGAGCTAACTGCTCCAGACTTATTGTCATACTAATTTCCTTTCGTTTGATATTTAATTTGACATTTAAAATGTGCTTCTGTTTGTATTATTTATTGGAAAAATCTGATTTTAATAAGAATAGCCTAAAATCAAAATCAGGTCAAGAACCATCCTAACCTGATTGATAATACTCTTAGCTCTAGATTAGCTTAATCTTTTTTCTAATTTAGCTATTCTCAATTTAGTGGCTACTACCGTATCAGGATTTAAAGATAATGAATCAATGCCTTGTTCCACTAAAAACTCGGCAAAATCAGGAAAATCAGATGGTCCTTGTCCGCAAATACCAACTTTCCTCTTGGTTTGATGAGCGGTATGTATTACCTGTTTAATTAAAGTTTTAACCGCTTCGTTTTTCTCATTACCAATACCGGCGATTTTTAAAATACCGGAATCGCGATCAATGCCCAAAGTTAGTTGTGTTAAATCATTGGAACCAATGGAAAAGCCGTCAAAAATTTTAGAAAATTCCGCAGCTAAAATAACGTTGGCTGGAATTTCACACATCACATACACCTGCAAACCATTTTTGCCGCGTTTTAATCCCTCCTGAGCCATAACTTCCAAAACTTTTTGTCCCTCTTCCACTGTGCGACAGAAGGGCACCATAATTTTAACATTAGTTAAACCAAAAACCTCGCGTACTTTACGGAAAGCTTTGCATTCTAAACGAAAAGCGGCCTCAAATTTTGGATCATAATAACGCGAAGCACCGCGCCAACCAATCATTGGATTATCTTCTTTTGGCTCAAAAGTACTGCCACCGATTAAATTAGCATATTCATTGGTTTTAAAATCAGATAAGCGAACTATAACATCTTTTGGATAAAAAGCAGCAGCAATCTTGGCTATACCATCAGCTAATTTATCAATAAAGAACTGAGCTTTATTTTTATAACCTACAGTCATTTGCTCTATTAACATTTTGGTTTTATGGTCTTTAATTCTTGGATAAGATAATAACGCTAAGGGGTGAATTTTAATTGCATCATTAATAATAAACTCTTCGCGTGCTAAACCAACACCATCGTGGGGTAAAAAAGACAAACGAAAAGCCTGAGCCGGTTCACCAATATTAACCATAATTTTAGTTTTAGTTGATGGAATACTCTTTAAATCAGTCCTTTTAACTTTAACAGGAATTAAACCATCATAGACAATTCCCTGCTCACCTTGAGCACAAGACACTGTTACCGACTGTCCAATTTTTAACTTTTTAGTAGCTACCTGCGTTCCTACTATACAAGGAATACCCAACTCCCTAGAAACAATAGCAGCATGGCAAGTTCTACCTCCTTCTTCTGTAATAATAGCGGCGGCTTTTTTCATAATTGGTTCCCAATCAGGATCAGTCATTACTGTTACTAAAACTTCGCCTTGTTTAAATTTGCTGATTTCGCTGGCTGAACGAATAATATTAACTTTACCCTGACCAATTTTAGAACCAACCGCTGAACCGGTTATTAAAATCTTGCCGGAACGTTTTAATTGATAGGTTTCCATTACCTGAACAGATTTAATAGCTTGCACGGTTTCTGGCCGCGCTTGAACAATAAATAATTTTTTAGTAATTCCATCTTTAGCCCATTCAATATCCATTGGTTTTTTATAATGTTGCTCAATTTTTACTCCCCAATCAGCCAATTGCAGTATCTCTTTATCAGTTAAACTAAATTTGTGCTGATCATTATCTGAAACCAAGACTTTTTTGGTAGACTCTTTTTGGTTAGCGGCATAAATTAATTTTGCTCTTTTATTTCCCAGTTGGTGACTAATAATTGACTTGTAACCTTGCGCCATGGTGGGTTTAAAAACATAAAATTCATCCGGGTTAACCACGCCTTTTACTACAAACTCTCCTAACCCCCAAGCAGAATTAATTAATATAACATCCCGAAAACCAGATTCGGTATCTAAGGTAAACATCACGCCTGAAGATCCTTTGTCAGAACGAACCATTTTCTGAACTGCTACTGACAAAGCAATTTTAAAATGATCAAAACCTTTATCTACACGATAAGAAATAGCTCTATCGGTAAATAAAGAAGAAATACATTTTTTGGTCGCCAAAACGACTTCTGTTTCGCCTCTAATATTAAGATAAGTCTCCTGCTGACCAGCAAAAGAGGCGTCTGGTAGATCCTCTGCCGTAGCCGAGGAACGTACTGCTACATCAGTATTGGTAACACCAAAACTTTTGCTTAAATTACTATAAGCCTGTTTAATGGCTCGTTCTAAATCAACAGGAAACTTGGCTTGTAAAATAATATTTCTAACTTTCTGACCACGGATCGCTAAATCACGCACATTTTGGGTATCTAAGCCCTTAAGAGCTTCTTTAATATCATCCTCGATGCCGGCTTTTTTTAATAAATAACGATAGGCATAAGCTGTTACAGCAAAACCATTTGGTATCGGTACGCCTTGGGGAGTTAGGATCCGATACATTTCGCCCAGAGAAGCGTTTTTCCCGCCGACCAAAGGAATATCTTTAATTGTAACTTCAGAAAACTGTAAAATAAATTTTTTATAACGTGACACCATAAATTTTAATTTAGATTAAAAATTCAAAATTAATTAATAATCTTCTGCGGCCACCATGGCAAACGCCTTAAATAATAAATAGTTAAAGCGGTAACCAAGCCAAAAACAGTGGTAATAATACTTTCTACCACGATATTAAAGAATAGCCAAAGATACCAAAAACGTAAAAAAGCTAAAAGAGCGGAAGTAAAACCAATAAAAAACCCCAGTATTCCTCCATAAACCAAAGTCGCTGGTAGATTTGGTGATTGTTTATCAACAAAGAAATATACTCCCACTAATAAGATAGCAACCTTCCCGACTAATGAAATCAACGATAAAAAGCCTAAATATGATAAAGGTGCGGCTAAACTCCAAATATAAATCAGAAACAAGCCGAGGCTAAAAACGAACCAAGGCAGTTCTATTTTATCAATATAAAAACGTATAGGATAACCAAACCATTTAATTTCATCATTGGTAGTTGTCATAGCCTATTTATTATAAATTACTTTGGCTAAAATAAAAAACCCACTACAGTATAAATGTACCAATAGCGGGTTTGTAAGATAACTTTAACTGAACACTACTTTATATGTTTAGGACTAGTTTTACCAATTTGAACAGTACCAATCATAGCGCCTAACGCTGAAAACAAGGCATATATATAAACAAGAAAAACACAGATGCCTAATTTAGTACCCAAATCCATTATGCACACATAATACGTACTAGCAACGCAGATCACAATTGTCGGCACTAATATTTTTATACGAATCCACCAATTATCTTTGATTTTTCCAAATTCAGTTAAAGAATAAAAGATAAAATAACTTCCCACTGCCCAAAATAACACCGTAAACTCCAATATAAATATGGTCATAATTGACGTGAATCTGGTTTCATTATTTTCTGTCCTATCAAAAGGGATAAAAATTAAGTATCCTATTACAAAAACGTAATCCCAAGATAAATCAAAAATCCTTTTTTCATAATTAACTCCTTTTTTAAATTGTTATGTAATTTTTGTTTTTTATGTTAATTTATAATAATTTATCACCGGTTTTATTTAACGTCAAATTCAAAGCCCCCTGATAAAAATCAGGGGGCTTACTCTATCGACTATTGGGTATATACCATTAGCCACTAACTTAATAATCCATTCCCATACCACCAGGTGGCATGCCTGGCATCTTATCGTCTTTCTTTTCTGGCAAATCAGTTACTGCGGCTTCGGTGGTTAAAAACATAACAGCAATAGAAGCAGCGTTCTGTAAGGCGGAACGAACCACTTTTACTGGGTCAACAATACCGCTTTTGACTAAATCTTCAAATTTATCAGCCGCACCATTATAACCATAATTACCTTCATGGCGCTTTACTTCATCTGCCACCACGGCACCATCCTTACCAGCATTAATTGCAATTTGTTTTAATGGCTCTTCCAAAGCACGGGTTAAAATATTAATTCCTACTTTTTCCTCATCTTTAGCATCAAATTTTTCCAAGATTTTAACTGCTCTAATCAATGCCACACCACCACCAACCACTATTCCCTCCTCCACTGCTGCTCTGGTCGCGTGCAGAGCATCCTCAACTTTAAACTTTCTCTCTTTCATTTCGGTTTCGGTAGCAGCGCCAACTTTCAAAACCGCTACGCCTCCGGATAATTTAGCCAAACGCTCTTGTAATTTTTCTTTATCAAAATCAGAATCAGTACGCTCAATTTCTTTTTTAATCTGCGCTACCCGATCGTTGATGGTTTTTTCATCTCCTTTACCGGAAACTATGGTAGTTTCTTCTTTGGTAGAAATTACTTTACGGGCACCGCCTAACGTATTTAAATCAGTGTTTTCAAGTTTTAATCCTACATCCTCCGAAATTACCGTAGCACCAGTTAACACAGCTAAGTCTTGTAGTATTTCTTTGCGTCTATCACCAAAACCTGGCGCTTTAATAGCTAAAGTATTAAAAGTCTTGCGTAAATTATTTACCACAAAAGTAGCCAAAGCCTCACCCTCTACTTCCTCAGCAATAATAACTAATTCCTTTTTTCCGCTTTGAGCAATTTTTTCTAAAAGCGGTAAAATTTCCTGTACCGAAGCAATTTTTTTGTCAGTCACTAAAATATACGGATCATCATAAACCGCTTCCATGCGTTCGGTGTTAGTAACCATATAAGGAGAAATATAACCACGGTCAAATTGCATACCTTCTACCAATTCTTTTTCAATAGCCATGCCTTGCGACTCTTCCACGGTGATCACGCCATCTTTACCAACCTTTTCCATAGCTTCGGCAATTACCTTTCCAACTTCGACATCGTTAGCGGAAATAGAAGCCACTTGAGCAATTTCATCCTTGCTCGCTACTGGCTTGGCCAACTTTTTAAGCTCAACTACCACTGTTTGTACGCCTTTCTCAATACCGTGCCTCAAAGCCAAAGGATTGGCGCCAGCGGCAAGATTTTTAAAACCTTCATGAATCAAACTTTGAGCCAAAACAGTGGCAGTAGTAGTACCATCGCCGGCTACATCATTGGTTTTAGAAGCTACTTCTTGTAAAAGCTGAGCTCCAATATTCTCAAACTTATCTTCCAATTCAATTTCTTTAGCAATAGTCACACCATCATTAGTAACTGTGGGCGAACCAAAACCTTTATCTAAAATAACATTACGACCTCTGGGACCTAATGAAACTTTTACTGCATTAGCTAGTTTATCCACACCGCGTTTTAAAGCGGCACGAACATCTTCTTGAAATTTAATTTGTTTTGCCATAATATTAAAATTTAAAAATTAAAAATTATTCAATTATTGCAATAACATCGGTCATTTGTACTGTATAAAACTCTTCGTTACCAACCTTAAATTCATCTAAAGCATATTTTTTAAATAAAATCTTATCACCTGGTTTAGCTTCCATAGGCGATCGCTGACCGTTATCTAATATTTTTCCTGGGCCCACTGCCACCACTTCACCGGTCTCTTTCTTTTCATCACTTACTGTATCTGGTAAAACAATGCCAGTTTTGGTTGTTTTGTCTTCTTTGGTAACTTTGACCACAATATGGTCTGATAATGGTTTTAACTTCATATTCTTTTATTTAATGATTAAAGAGTTTAATTAGCACTCTCATTATAAGAGTGCTAATTTTATTAGCTAATTGTATTTTATATGTCCAAAATGGTATTGTCAAGGGCTTGAGGCCTTAACTTCAGTAATGTCTGTCTTAAAGGCAAATAACAACCAAAACAACAAAAACATTGACGGGATTGTCCACCAATAGTGATCAAACACGGACGTGATCAACACGGCGGCCAATAGCCAATGACTAATAGTAAATGGTTTTCTTAGAAAAGCACTCGTTAATAGCCATAAGAATAAAATTAAACCAACTATCCCCAATTCAGTTAAAACTAACAAAAAAATGTTATGTACTGGCTGGTAATACCAAGCTTTAAATCCGGGATTGTTTTGTGACAAAACATAAGTATAGTTTCCTATACCGGTTCCCTTCCACCATATCTGATCCAATAGACCAGCGCTCTCCCTAACACTTCCTGTCCTATCTTCAATTGATTGCTGTTCCAATTTACTGCCACCGAAAACCCTCCCTTGGGTTGGTTGCCAATAAATTATTCCTAAAATCACAAAAATAAATAATACTAACAAACCGGCTTTAAATAAATATTTCTTCTGCTGACGATCTGTTAACCACCATAAGCCAAGCATAAAAAATAAAGCCAACCAAGCGCCACGAGAAAAAGTAAAAAACAAACCAGTTATTTGTACAACGTAGAATATCAAAAATAGTTTTACATTTTTTCCACCAGCTGAGGAATTAAATTTTGCATCCACACACAACCAGACTGTCACTAAACATGTTATCACCAATAACCCTCCCAAAACATTAGGATGCACCTGCCCAGCGTAAGCTCTAAGCCAGCCGCCAACCGAAGTCAACACCACCGAAGTGCCACTTTGAGTTAAAGGATGAACAGCTACCCCCAGCCATTTATTAGCAAACGTGCTCTGTGTTAAAAACTGCCAAATTCCCCAAATAGCTTGAACTGTCCCAGCTGCCATCAAACTGACAAAAATATATTTTATTTTTGGTTTAATAGCTAAAAACAACAACCACAATAGTCCACCTTCTAATATTCTTAAACTCCATACCAAGGCCAATAACTTATCACCAGCCCACAAAACGGAAAGAAAAGATAAAATTAATAACAAAAAATAAATTTTGAATTTTTGCTCTTCTACCCACCATTGTTTAATTAATCCAACTATTGATGACCAATTAATAATTACAAGAAGAACAAGCAATATATCCCACCCATATAATGAAATCCTCCCATACTCCCACGCTTCCCCACTTAAATAGGGATCTCTAATAATCCATCTAGTTTGCCAGGGAAGAGAAAAAATAAACAGATAAAATAAATATTCATGTATTTTCTGCCAGTTCATAACTTTATTATCTAGCGTCTATAAAACATTGGCAAGCTTCAAAGATAATACCAAATTATATAAAATATAAAAAGAATATTAATATAACAACAAAACAATATACAATGGTAATGTCCACACACATATTGCACTTTATCAAATAAGCTAAGGGCATATGAAGA
>CAZMMW010000038.1:0-8247 GCA_964567515.1 uncultured Gammaproteobacteria bacterium
AACACCTGTTACCATACACCTTATCAAGTGTTACCATATGGTGTTAACTGTACAGATGGCTGGTTTTTAAGGATCTTATTTGTTAGAAGATTCAAAAAGTAAACCGTAATAACTATCAGTCTTCCAGTCTCCTTGCCAGTGTAAAGGTTGGCCAATTGTCTGTAGATTAGGTGAGGCTTCTGACCATTTAACAATTAGGTTAGTTGGTTTGTTTAAAACACTATTAAACAATAACGGTTTAGTGCCAGATTGTCTTTGAAAAAAGACTTGATATTTATAAAATTTATTATTATCACTTAATTTCGATAAGCTAAAAGGCAGTTGATAAGTTAAAGTAACAGTCTTGGTTTCTCCTGGTACTAAAACTAACCAGTTAGCAAAATATGTTTTACCATATTCTTGTCCAATAATAGTTTTGGACTCCGTATCTTGTCCGATTACCTTATCGGTAGAAAAGTTATTATGTTCTCGGGCATCTTCAGGAATACTTTTAAAGTAATTGGCTGGCAGATTATCAAATCCTTTAGCTGTTAATAAAGTACTACCCAAAGGTACATAAAACTTAAGCCAAGAATTGTTTTTCCGTTGATAAAATATATCAAAAGGGTCGCCTCCGTGATGACGAGTAAATTTAACCGTGGTAATTAGTTGCCCTTGGGGACTAATAGTTGTTTGATGGTCTACTTTTTCATCTATCACTAAATCTGTTTTACCACCACCGATATTAGTACGTACAATAGCTAAATAATCGCCCGCATATTGAGCCACTCCCCCGTCCCAACCTAAATTAACCAGTAATTTCTGGGCGTTAGTATCATTAACATAGAGCTGAATACTTTTCTTCTTTAACATATTATTCAAGGTAGCATAGATGGCCAAAATATTTTTAGAATCAGTTTGCAATAAACGGTCTAGTAAGAGAGGTGTTAGATCAGCAATAAATTCTTTGGGACGATTTTGGGTTTTGTCATATTCTAAATCTACAGCTTCTTGGGTTTCACGTATAAAGTTTTCCGCTGTTAAAGTTTTGTGATATTTAACTAGTTCTATAGGTCCAGTTATTTTTAATAGTTCTATGACTACATCTGGATTAAGACTAATCACCCCATCTAATTTAATATGCCAGCTTTGCTCTACAAACCAAGCTATGTTTTTAGCGCTCGTAGGAAAATCAAAATACCAGTTACTGTCTTGTAGTTGCCATAAATTATTAACCACGGTCAAAGGAGTTGGTGGTTTTAGTTTAAATGGTAATTGTCCCTGCAGGTCATAAGGTCCCCCGCCGGGAATTTGTATATTAGTTATCTTGCCGTCTTGTAGATAAACAAAGGCTAGACTGCCCATAAAACCGCCAGTTGGTCTTAATTCGGAATAATTCTGAAACACCAATAAATAAGTTTTTTGTCCTGTTGAGGGTACTAAAGTGCTAAGTAATTCTGGCACAGCTGAAAAGTCATAAATAAATTTTTGTAAATCAATTAATAACAACTTTAAGTTAGTCATTTGCTGGGCCAAATCATCTGGCAATTCTTTTGTTTTTATTTCGTTTAATAGCTGATAACTATTGCCTATTTTAGGTTGTGCGTCTATCAAGGCTTGTTTTAAAAGGAGTGTTTTATTGGCTAATTCTATATCGTTTAATTGTTTGGCCGGCGTGTTATATAAAATATCAAAAGTATGACTAAAAATAATACCTACTTCACTTAATTCCTTGGCTGCTGCTAATACTTTTTCTGCGGCTTCCATTTTATTGCCTAATATCAACGGACTATTTAATAACATTCCCAGTTCGGTAGTAGTTTTATTCAAGATACCGACTGCTTGATTGATATATTTAGACGTGGTAATAAAATTATCATGGGCCTCAAGATATTGTCCGGACAACAGGTTTTCACTGGCACTATTAAAAGTACGCAAAGCGGCATTGGCATAATAGGCTAGGTATCCATTAATGTTAGTCTGTGATCCATAGAGTGATAAAATTTTTAGAGGCGATAAAATAAATAATAAAACTATAATGAAAATTAAAATTTGTCCTAATTGTGGTACCATAAAGCGAGTATGCGACAGGTCTTGCTGTTTAAAAATAGACCGAGGCGTTAGACAGTATTTAAAGAACCTGGTTATTAATTCAAAAAAATATACTACGTCCTCCAGTATGCTTTTTATGATCCGCGTTACTTGTAAATTTAACCGCCAAAACCAGATTACAAAAAATCTTAAAATATGATATAGCAGCCAAGCTACTGCTTCTAATAGAAACAATATAGTTAATCCTTTAAGTAAAGGAAATTTTTTTTCTAACTTAATCCAAGGCACATACCATAATTGATTGTCAGGATTTAAAAAATTGACGGACTTAATAGACCACCGATCAATTCTATCAGACGCGGCGGAGGTTGCTAACAAAACTGGTTCGGTAGTGTTAGTTGTTAGTTTTATTATTTTAGATGGACGTAAATTAATCAAATGCCTAGATATAACATTATTATTAACACCTGTTATAGCGGAAGGGTGGTGTTTTTTATTATTAAATTTAATCCGCCATCCTGTAGTTTGTGGTTTGATTTTGGTCATTAGCTTAATTCTAAAATTAAATTGCTATAAATTCAAGTTTTGATACAATTGTAATGTTGCTTGGGCGTTTTTTAGCCAATTAAAATCAGTTGTTAATTTAGTATCTAGTTGCTCATAATTAACAAGGCGTGGTTTAAAGTAAAATTGTTCTAATTGAGAAACCAATCCTGTTAGATCTTGAGCAGGAAAAAACATTGCCGTCTCTTTTAATATTTCTTGATGTACTTTAATATCACTCGCTAAGATAGGTTTATGAAAGAAGGCTGCTTGTACCGCACCCAAATCAAACCCTTCTGCCAAAGAGGGGGTAATATAACCTTTACTGTAAAAATATAAATTAGCCAAACTAGCTTGGCTGGCTTCTCCCCAAAATATTACTTGATTAGTCAGTTTATTTTTGCGAGCCTCCCGAATTAATTGCTGATAAAAATAATCATGACGACCAACTAATACTAATTTTAGGTTATTAATTTTACTTTGGTTAAACCCTGACAATAAAAAAAATAAATTTTTATGAGGATAAGCCGCCCCGACATATAAGTAATAATCTTCTGGAATTAATGGTGGTCCAACCGGCTCGGTTATGGTTGCAGGTAGTAAAGCCGGTGCTTCATAAATTACCTTGATTTTTTTAGCTATTGACGGATAATATTTAATGATATCTTCTTTGGCGCTATGGCTGACAGTAATGATAGCCAGCGCTTTGGTCAGAGCGCGTTTCACTACTTTATAGTAAGCAACTAATTTTAGATGATAGTACCAACGTGGTAAAGTAGTCGCACGTTCATTGGGAAATTGATGTAATATTAAATCATGCACCGTGACAATAAAAGGTTTGGTATTTAGGAATGGCACATTAAAATGAGGATAATGAATTAAGTCTGGTTTTAGTTTATTTAATAAAGGTGGCAATAATATTTGTTCCCGCCAGCTATATACCGGCCAAGAAATTTTTACAGTTTGCCAATTAGTTGAGGTTAAGTAATTAATTCTTTCTTCTCCTAAGAGATAATAAAAATTGGTTTGATCGCAAACTTTAAGTGCGTTTAAAAGTTTTTCCGTATACATACCAATTCCGCGATTGGTAATACCAAATAATCTAGCGTCAAAAGCAATTTTCATAACTTATTAAATTCAGATAAAATTTTATTGGCTGTTATTGACCAGTGATAATTTTGAGCTACTTTTCTGCCGCGATCAGCTAGTTTGATCAGTAACTCCTTGTTGAATAAGAGATACTTTATAGTATACAACCATTCGTCTAAATCCCAAGGATCCAAGGTCATAGCTCCGTCTTGCACTATCTCGGGTAATGAGCTGACCGACGATACTAGTGTCGGTACACCTTGTGCCATAGCCTCTAAAGCAGGAAAACCAAAACCTTCATAATAAGAAGGATAAAGAAACATTTTGGCGCCAGCGTATAAACTAACTTTATCTGCTGGGGATATATAACCAACAAAATACACTTTGTTTTTATATTTCATTCCCTGCCAGCATTTGATAATAGGTTTCCATTGCCAACCACAGGCACCAGCTATAACTAAAGCTAGAGAGTTATCGTGATTAGCTAGTTCATCAAATACTTTGAGCAACAACAAAAGATTCTTACGTGGTTCTAAAGTAGCGACAGACAATAAATAATTGTCAGGAATTCTTAATTTAACTTTAATGGCTGCAATTTGCGATGATGTCGCTACGGTAAAAAAATTTTCTTCTACCCCCGGTGTAATAGATACTACTTTAGAAGCTAGATCGGGACGCAAATTGCACAAATCGTCAGCAGTATGTTGCGAAACAGTTAGAATCAAAGAAAAATCAGTTAAACCGTAGCGAACGATTTTGTTAATATAACTAAGATACCATAAACGTTTTTTGCAAGAAAAAAATTGAGGAAAATGAATAAAGGATAAATCATGAATAGTAATCGCTTTAGTCACCTGCTGAGATAGTTTAAAAAAATGTAAATTAGGTAGCCAGACTATTTTGGGTCGAAAGTTATGCTGGCCCAATATTTTATCTAACGAAGGGCCCAAATTATATTGCCATAAAAAATTTAACAAACGACTAGGTAAACGCGAGCAATATAATTTACCTAAAGTATCTATTTTACCGCCATAACTTGGCTGCAAGGCGTTAGTAAACAAACCCACATCTAGAACTTCAGTTGATAGTGATCTAAATTGATTTAAAATGTGCCAGGTGTACCAACCCACACCTGTCCAATATTGGTCCTGTAAACATCTAACATCAACACCTAATTTCATTTACCCATTGCCTTATTAATAAAGGTCTGTAGTTTGGCAGCAAAAATCTGATTATCAAATTTAAATGATTCTTGGCGAAGTTTCATTGGATCAAAGCTTTCTGGTCTAAATCTAATAACGGCATCGGCTAAAGATTGCCAGTTTTGCTCTACAAATAATTTACCCCCTACTCCATCTTGAATAATTTCTAATACACCACCGCCGCCGTAAGCAATCACTGGCCTGCCTGAAGCTAATGATTCTACCGCTGTGATACCAAAATCTTCTTCTTGAGGAAAAATCAGCGCTTTGGCTCTACTTAAATAATGAGCTTTTTCTGCCTCTGTAACTGGTCCTAAAAATTCTATATTATTTTTAGCTAGTTTTTTAAGAGCTTGCTCTTGTTCGCCAGCACCGATTATTTTTAACGGAATACCTAGTTTATTAAAGGCCGTTATAGCTAAATCCACTCGTTTATAAGGTCTTAATCTAGAAACAACTAAATAATAATCTTCAACTTTCGAGCTAATTTTAAAATTAGACAAATCCACTGGAGGATAGATTACTTCGGCTGGACGATGATAATATTTATTTATCCGCCGGGCCACGAATTGAGAATTAGCGATAAAGTGATCCACTCGCTGCGCCGCCAGCTGATCCCATTGTCGTAATTTAGTTAGGATTAAAGGTAAGATTTTTTTGATAATTTTAGGTTGTTCTAAATCTTCGGTGTACTGATGGGTATCACTCCACAAATATCTAGTAGGAGTATGACAATAACAAATGTGTACTGTTTCCGGTTTTAAAACTAATCCTTTAATCAAAGCGGAACAGGAACTAATAACTAAATTATAATCAGACAGATTTAGATGTTCTACCGCTGCCGGCATTAAATTAAGATACCATTTGAATAAACGCGTTACCGCCGGCGCTTTTTGCAAAAAGGAAGCGCGAATATCCCAATTAGGAAATAATGAGTCTGCTATTTTGGAATCAAACATCACGGTATACACCGGCGCTTGGGGAAATAACTTATGTAATTGCATTAACACTTGCTCAGCGCCGCCGAACTGATTGAGATGATCGTGGGCTAAGGCTACTGATAAATTTTTATTCATGTCGCATGTCTCCTTTGACAGATAACTATAACGGTTTTAACTAAAATTAATAAATCGTAAGAAATTGACCAATTTTCAATATAAAAACTATCCAACCGTACCTCATCGGCAAAACTTAAACTAGAACGTCCGGAAATTTGCGCTAAACCAGTCAGACCAGGCTTAATACCCAACACTTTTTTGTGCTGGGTTTGATATTGAGCCACTTCCTGAGGTTCATGCGGTCTAGGTCCAACTAGGCTTAAACGGCCACATAAAACATCAAATAACTGCGGTAATTCATCAATGCTCCAAGAACGAATAAATTTACCGAAAGGCAGTACTCTCGGGTCTTTGGTTAGTTTAAATAATGGTCCATCATTTCTTTCATTTAAGGTCATTAATAATTTTTTCATTTTATCAGCCCCTATAACCATGGAGCGAAATTTATGTAAAATAAAAGGTTTCCCTTTTTCTCCTATTCGTGGCAAAGAAACTATTATTGGTCGACCGTATTTAAGGCTAATAACTGCCGCGACAAATAACATTACGGGGGATAAAATAATAATAAAAATGGTAGCCAAAATAATATCTACCAACCTTTTGGCCACCTTACCCCAGCCATCTAAAGGTGTACGTTTTATTTCTAAAATAGGTAAACCGGCATAGGTGTGAAAAACTACATTATGAATCTGAGTGTTAAATAAATCAGCCACATATTTAAAATTTAAATGATGTTCATTACAAAATTCCCAAATATTTAAACGTTCTTCTGTATCAAGTTGGGTAGTAACTAACATAATTTCATCTATCTCCTTTAGTTCTGTAATTCTGTTTTTATCAAATTTGGGCATAGCTACTACTACTTGATAACCATATGATTTATTGTGATTAAATAAATTTACCAAAGCCTGAGTATTATTATCTGAACCAATAATCACTAATTTAGTTAAAGCATAACCTTTTTTATATAAAAAATTACGTATCAGACGTAAAACAGATCGCGTTACGTTAACTAAAATAATAGCGGAAATCCAAAAAACCAAAATTATAAAACGTGAAGAAAATAGTGACTGATTAAAGAAAAACCAAACGATAATTAAAGCTAAACCAGTAGTGCAGGCTAAAAATATCCTGCGTAATTCCTCATAAGCTTTTAACCTACTGTCCGTGCCGTAAAGTCCATAGATGGCAAATAGTGCTATCCAAGATATCGCTACTATAGCTAAGAGAGGAAAAAATTTAATCCAAGTCAAATTAAATATTACTGGTAACCAGTTAGTCACTAAAGGTAAATAACGTAGATTATAAGCTATAATACCAGCTAATATTAAAGCTAAATAATCAAGCGGCAAAGAAATTGTTGCCAGTATTAACTGTGATTTTTTCATATCGTATATATTATAGCATTGACGATTTTTATGAAAAACAGGCAGGAATAATCCTGCCTGAAATTTGCTAAATAAACAAATAAGCCGAATTCTGTATCTCGCCTTTGCAGACGGACAGTGATCATCTATCTAGTCCCAATATTGCTATGGGGATCAAGCTACCAACCCGTCCCGATTTATCGAGACCTATTTGGTATTGCACTGAGTAGAGTTTGCCTAGCCTCTAATGTCACCATTAGAGCTGGTGGGCTTTTACCATAATTCGCCAAAAGCGATTTATCTCCGACATGTCGGAGCCACCGTTTCACCCTGTTCCCGCCTTGCGACGGGTAGATTTATTTTCTGTTGTACTTGTCCTGCGGCTCGCCTTACGGCGGCCAGCGGCTGCCATTAGCAGTTACTCCTCCCTAAAATATTGGCGGGAGTATCGTAGTGTTCGGACTTTCCTCTCTTTAAAAAATATCAAAGAGCGATCACTTATGTTTATTTAGCAAAATAATTATACAAAAGGTAATACTTTTGTCAAGATTTAAAAACTATCCAAAATCTATTGACTAAATAAAAAGAGTAAGGTGTATTTATCAACACTTAAATCACTAAAATTAACACAAAAACAGGAGATTTAAATATAAAAAGAACCACTAGATAGACAATTATCGAGGAATTATTAACTACCCCTTTAGATAATTTTTTCACTGGCATTTTTGTGCCTTTAGTTGAAAAAGAAACGGCCAGCAATAAAACCGTTCAGGAAAATATTAACGAATCAGGAGTAGCTGACAGACCAGAGCTGGTGGATTATGATATCGTATTTGATATCAATCTTGATGGTCAGGGCGGTATCGTTTTTATGGTAAATGATAGAAAACAAAAACTATCTTTCAGTGAATCTCCCACCCGCCGCAAGCGGCGGGGCTTCTTAAAATAGCTTAAGTT
>CAZMMW010000039.1:0-8235 GCA_964567515.1 uncultured Gammaproteobacteria bacterium
TACCCTTGACAAATTAAACCACTAATATTAATTTAAGATAATAAAATAAACATTCAAACTTACTTTAACAACTCATAATTGTAGGAGAAAATAATGAAAAACAAATTGTTTACTCTTGATAACGGTAATCTGATCCCGATAATACCGGCCAATAAAAACAATATTAAAGATGATAAGAACCTGATGGCTAAACCAACGCAACTAACGGTTGGCATGAAACTACAAATAGAAAAAACGACCTACGACAACAACCTTGACACAGCTCAGATAACCGCTCCGTTACCATCTTTTAATTTTTGTGTTTCCCATATTGACCAGCCAACCGTGTTTTTCGAAACACCCGCTATCGTATGGCAACCAGAGGCCTGGCCTATCACCAAAGCCGATGTTAGCGGTATGCTAAAAAAACTTTTTCCTGAATTTGATCTTCAATTCAATGCCAAAAAACTACCAGCCAAAAAATTCGCTAGTATCACTATTACTAATGTTAAAAAAAGGAGCAAATTATGAAATTAGGAAACGGTTTGCATATCAAAGCTTTATATCCACCACCACTCGTCAGAGTTCAAGATTTAGTAGATTACCAAGGTAATCTCACTGACTTAGAAGAAAACGATGTGTTGCATCTTAAACGTTTTATTGGCGATGGCTTGTCTGTTGATCATCTCACCTTAGAGATCCATAGAGGTCAGCAACGAGTACTTTTCTGGACTGAATTTACCAATTCGGACGGTAAAAAATACCGCATCAAACAAGATTCAATCATCATCTTTCATAAATCCAATCATCACGATATAGGAGAGATAATTACCGAAGATTGTCTGTTTGATAGATTTTTCAATGCCAAAGTTGTTTTAAATAAACTACCGCCTGGTGTTCATGACGACACCTCACAAATGATTGCTTATAAAGCAATCAAAATTATAAAAAAGCGGTAGCCTAAAAAATATTATTACATTCAATTAACATCCAGCTCGTAACTAGCTGGGTGTTTTTATTTTATCTAGATTCTAACCTCAACTTTTATTCTAATTCTACTGCTGTCTAGTCGTATCTGATGACGACAAAACAGCACCTTCTCCTGCTGGCTGATTTTGTAATGTTCCTTTCGGCACGCCTACTAAACAAACTTCTTGCCAAGCTACATAATGGCTTTTAAAAACCTTTTCTTTTTTAGTACCATCAGCATAAGTAACAGTATAAGTAAATTCAGTATCAGCGCCGGCATGTGCCTTTTCCGTACACTTTTTTTCACCCACTGGTAAATCCTCCGTTTCTACTATTTTGGCTGGCGGTGGCGAAATTATATTAGATATTTTAGGTTTAGTCTGCTCTACTTGTCGGCCATCTTTAGTTCCCCAAAATTCAAAAATCAAATTATCGCCTTCAATCTTGGCCTGGATTAAAATGGCGCGTCCTGTGTCATTAGTAAATCGTAAATCTGGTTTAGGATCATAAATCGTGGCATCAGTACCAGCTGGTTCATAATAAGGCACGCGATAAGAATGATTACGGCGTTCTACAATCGGCAAACCGGAAGCCAAAGCCGCACGAAAAGTAGTGGTGCCGATCTGACATAAACCACCGCCAAATTCAGGAATAGTTTTATTGCCCTTAATCACTAACTCCTGTAAATAACCCGTGGTTTCATCTATTTTACCTAGATTTTTAATCAAAGAAAATTCTTCTTCCGGCTGAATTAATACTCCATTTAAAGTACTAGCACCTACCTTAATATTAAAACGACGGTTTTTAGGACTGCCGGCAAAATTTGATCTACCTATACCAATAATTTCCGCGATACCCAATTCGTTAGTAGCAGCGGTAACAATCTTAGGCTCAATTATCTTTACAACCAATTCTATACTAGTCTGATTATCCCTAATAGCTTGTTCAATTTTGTCCACCGAAGCAACTAGTTCTAATTCTCTACCTTGTTGACTATTTATAAATTCTTTGACCTTGCCATTCTCCAACTTAAACTTAGCGTCTTGGGGCGACTGATTAATATTATTACTAATCTCTTTGGCAAAATAATCTTGTGCTAAATCCACTAATAAACCAACTTGGGCGATATTATCTTGCATTTTTACTCCTAACCAATGATGCCAAATTAATGGCTCTACCTGCCACTTATTATCTTGGTACTTTAACGTTAGGGTTAAATCTTTTAACCAGGTTTTGGCTTGTAATAATAATCCAGCTACCTTCTCTTCAGTTAATTCAGGGGTAACTTTTTTAACTGATAAAAAGATGCTTTGATTAGAAAAATTATCAAGCCGGTTTTGTAAATCTTGCCAGAATTTTTCTTCATCTAAAACCGTCCCGGATTTTTCTGCTACCACTGATAAATTATCAGCAACATCTACTATTAATTTAGCTGGCTGTGGTGATTGCTCTAAACTAGAAAAATTCTCTCTGACAAAAACTAAAATTCGTTCTTGCTCTACTTTAAAAACTGGTTTTATTGACTGACCAGTAAATTTAATCCATAACGGCCCCCAAAACTTTTGAAAAATATTTCCCATCTGAAAAAAATTAACTGCTTGTGCAATGGTTTGTTCTAAATCTAAACCAATTAAGTTATAAGTTAAATCTGGATCGCCAGCCGAAGTAACCAAAGTCGGTAAAAGCACCCTTTGTCCCATGTTATCTACTAACTCCCAACCCTGATTTTGTGTTTGATACCATTTTTTCTGCAATAAATTTTGTGCTTGTTGGCTAGCTAAACCGCCAACATTAACAGAACCAATGCTAACGCCATGGTAAATCTTGTTATTTTGCGCAATATTATAACTAGCTGGCAGGATCACTAAAACCAAAAATACCACCAAGAGGGGCGATAAATAATAGATGATCCAAAATTTTAATTTATCTTTGGTCATTATTTCTTATATATTAAGACGAGCGATTTAAAATTTGATGCAATAAATACCTGGCCTTATCTTCTTGAGAAGCTTCCCGCCCTTCATCAACTGTAATCTTAAGCCACAGTTTCGCGCCTTCTGAAACATCAACTGGCAATAAAGAAACAGGTAAGGCAAACTCTTCGCCTTGATCGGTTCTGACCACGGCTCGTTCCTCTTCTAATCTATCAATAGTAATGACTACCTGATTAACTGACGGCATAATTTAATTTCCTTCTTCTTGCTCTTCGTCTTCCTGATCCTCTACTGACACAGAAACTGATTTACCGCGTTCTATTTTAGGGAGAATAAGCGTTAACACTCCGTTTTTTAGATTAGCTTCAGCGGCTTCAGCTTTTATTTCTACCGGTAAAATAATAGATCTGGAAAAACCACCCCAGTAGCATTCCTGATAAAAATAATCCTCGGGCGTTACCTCCTTATCTTGGTGTCTAGCGCCACGAATAGTTACTAAATCATTATTAATAGTAATATCTAAATCTTCCGGCTTTACACCAGCAATAGTTGATTTAATAATCAAATCATCTTCGGTTTGATAAACATCAACCGACAGCTGGCCCTCGTATCCTGCCTCTATCCAATCCTGTGGCTCGTTCCCGCCAGAAGTGTTACCAACGGCTACGGGCTCGGCTTTTTCTTTTTTGAATAAACTAAATTTAGACATTTCTAAAAACAAAAATTATACTACTATTAGTATAACAAACTTGGCCAGTTAACCAAATATCTACTAGTGTATTGACAAAACTATTAAAAGCTCTATAAAATAGTTGTTCATGGCCCCATCGTCTAATTGGCTAGGACACCACGCTTTCAATGTGGCAATTCGGGTTCGATTCCCGATGGGGCTACCAGATTCAAACTTTCCGAAATTTTTGCAGTTTTTTCTTCGGCGATTTGCAAAAATCGCCAGGGTTCTTGGATAAATAAAAAGACCTCAACTGTTGAACAGCGAGGCCTATCAAAGTGGGATTTTTTTAGAGTTCAGAAAAAAAGGAGTCTTGCGTTTTGAGCCATACTCTAAGTTCTTGATATTTTTTCTCTGCACCTTTGTTTAATTTTGTCTCAGGGGACAAAGAAAGCGCTTCTTTGGATTCTTTTGTTGTTTCAAGAATAAGAGTTTTTCCTATAGCCCTATAGCGTCTATTAAACTCTTTCTGAAATTTAGCAGTACAGCCACAAAAGGCAACTATCTCGAACACGTTTTTGTAAAGGTCAAAAACAGTTTGTAATGTCATTATATTTCTCCTAAATTGTGATTATGATATGTTGTTATAAACTTTTATTAATGAATGTTTTTGTTATTTTTATTCCATCTTAATAAACCTGAATACTTATGTCAATAAACCAATTCTTGCTATAATAATAATATGAAACAATCAAAACAAGCTTGGGTAGTATCAGTAGATATGGGCTATGGCCATGAACGGGCAGCCTGGGGTTTAAAAGAATTGGCTTACAACAATATTATTGTGGCTAATAACTACCCTGGCATCCCCAACCGAGATAAAAAATTATGGCTACAGAGCCGCCGTATCTACGAAACTATTTCCCGCTTTAAAAGCATACCGTTGGTAGGAGATATGATTTTTGAAGTTATGGATAAATTGCAATCCATTCCTCAATTTTATCCGCGACGCGATTTATCTTCACCTAATCTGCAACTAAGAGAGGTTTATACCTTAATTCATCAAGGCGTCGGTAAACACCTTATAGAACAATTGATTAAAAGAAACAAAAGACTGCCGCTGGTCACCACTTTTTTTCAAATGGCTTTTACTGCCGAAGAATGCGGTTACCCTAATGATATTTATTGTGTAGTTTGCGATGCTGATTGCAGCCGCACTTGGGTGCCTTATGTCCCCAAGCAAAGTCGCATTAAATACTTTGCGCCTAATGGGCGCGTGGTAGAGCGCTTAAAACTTTACGGCATCAAACCAGAA
The DNA here is from genome assembly GCA_964567515.1 of uncultured Gammaproteobacteria bacterium. Taxonomy (GTDB): domain Bacteria; phylum Patescibacteriota; class Patescibacteriia; order Veblenbacterales; family UBA10138; genus JBBIVB01. Next base: position 4,868 of record CAZMMW010000039.1, read on the forward strand.
AATATTTTTATCACCGGCTTTCCTTTGCCCAAAGAATTAATCGGCGGGCCAAGAATCAGTGTCATTAAACAAGATCTCTCACGCCGGCTAAGAAATCTGGATCCTAATAAGATATTTATTACCAAATATGAAAAAACCATCAGCTCTTATTTAGGTAAAAACTGGCGTCAGTTAAATCATAAACACCCACTTACTTTAACTTTTGCTGTAGGTGGCGCTGGCGCGCAAAAAGCCATCGGTGTACAAATACTAAAAAGTTTAACTACGGCTATTTCTCGCGATCAAATAAAAATAAATTTAGTAGCCGGTATCAGACGTGATATTGCTAGTTATTTTAAACAAGCCTGTCAAAATTTAAAGCTTACTAAATTTTTAGGCCGAGATATAAACATTCTTTATCAAAACAATTATCATGGTTATTTTAAAGCGTTTAGCCAACTCTTACACACTACTGATATCTTGTGGACTAAACCGTCAGAATTATCTTTTTATACCGGACTAGGATTACCTATTATTATGTCACCACCGATTGGTTCTCAAGAACATTTTAACCGAGTTTGGCTTAAAACGGTAGGTGGTGGAATTACTCAAAACGATCCTCGCTATACTAATGAATGGCTATTTGATTGGGTAAACTCCGGCGGTTTAGCACGGGTGGCCTGGAACGGTTTTATTGAAGCCCCTACGCATGGCGCTTACCGTATTGATAGTATTATCACTGGTAAAAAAATAGAACTTGAAAAATTACCGTTAGTGGTGTAAAAATTTGACTATTAATCGTTTAATAATAGATAAATGTGTTTATCATCAATCTATAATCAATAAGTTTATGAAACACCAATTTAAATACTTCGTTTTTATATTACTATTATTAACAGGAATTATCTTAGTAAATAATTGGTCTGGGCTATTTGCTTTATCAACGGGCAAGATTTCCATTTCAGACGAAGAGGCTACTATCAATACTTACCAAAAGATATTACCCTCGGTGGTCAGTTTAATAATTATCCAAGATAAAGATAATAGTGGAACCATGATCCCTACTGATACTGGCGGCGGTACAGGATTTTTTGTTTCCTCTACTGGCTACATTATTACTAACAAACATGTGGTTAACGACAAAAATGCTAATTATCTAGCCATTACCAGCGATGGTCAAGAATTTCGTGCTTCGGTTTTAGCCCGTGATCCTTTGTTTGATGTGGCGATTGTCAAAATAGAAGGCAGTGGCTTTAGGCCGGTAATTTTAGGGGATTCCGACAAGGTACAAATCGGACAAACTGTTTTGGCTATTGGAAATGTTTTAAGTGCTTTTCCCAACAGTGCTACTAAAGGCATTGTCTCTGGTATCGGACGTACTATTACCGCTTCAGGCGCCGGCTTAACTGAAACTATTGAAGGAGCCATTCAAACTGATGCTTCTATTAACCCGGGAAATTCCGGCGGACCATTAGTTAATCTTAAAGGTGAAGTAATAGGTATGAATACTGCCATCAACAGGGTTGGTGAAGCTTTGGGGTTTGCTATTCCCATTAACAAAATTAAGCAATCTTATAATATCTTTCTTAAACAACAAAAAATTACGCGGGCTTTTCTGGGAGTGCGTTATGTTATGTTAAATCGTGCTGTGGCACAATACTATAAAGTAGTTTCCGTTAATAACGGCGCTTATATTTTAATTAAAGATCAAGATGGTAATCCAGGAATTGTACCGGGTGGTCCAGCAGCCAAAGCTGGTCTGCTAACGGGCGATATTGTACTGGAAGTTAACGGCACAAAACTATCAACCACCAAATCTTTAAGTTCGATTATTTCTACCTTTAACCCCAATCAACAAGTCAAACTTAAAATTTTGCGCCAAGGTACTGAGTTATTTATTAACGCCACTTTAGGAGAACGTTAAGAAACTGATTAAAAAACTACCCCGATATTAATCGGGGTAGTTTTTATCTAAAACAAAAATTATCTATTAATATAATTCTGATAAGTAGGGGTATTTTTCCAGGTATTCCAGAAAATCATTGGGTGAACAGTCTTGCCGCCAAATTTTACAGCTTGCGCAATAGCTTCCCCGGGATAACCGCCATAAACAAAAGCGCGCACCAAAGTAAACCAATTCTCTTGAGAAATATAAGGCACTTTGCCATTAAACCTCTTTACTAAATAAGCACGTAAATCTTGGGCTAATTTTTGTTCCAAAGCCAAATTGCGCTTAGCCTCGGTATAATAACGCAAACCAGGCTGGCTACTCTGCGCTGGCAGCTCTGTATAAGCCCCTAATACTACCCCCACGGTAGAGGTGCGAATCAATCTTTCCTCTGTAGTGAATTTCTTACCTAAAATATCTTGGGTAAAAATTTTAAATTTATAAGTAGTAGCTGGTTGCAGATTAGCTACTGTTATCTGATGGTCATATTTTGAATAGCCAACTTCTCGAACTTTACCACCTTGACCTTTTTCTGTAGGTTTATATTCCAAATAACCTCTAGCCGGCCGATTAGTATGCCACAAAAAGGTTACAACCGTAGAACTAATTAAGGGATCCGGCGAGCTGGCTGGTGCTATTTGATTTATTGTCAATTTTTCTTGTTCGCCAAACTTATTAGCTAAAGTAGAAAAAAATTGCCCTTCTCTAGTAAGAGAGTTGCCATCTTTGTCTTTAGAACTAACTCTAAAATAATAACTAGTACTAGTAGCTAACCCAGTTACGGTCAGTTCATGTTCTGTCACTTTACTGCCACTAGAAGCACGACGGTTCTTTTTAAAACCGCTAGACCAATAGTTTGAAAAAGTAGCCACTTCTAGGGTGCTATCAGCTTGACGATTCGTGGTCCAATAAACCGCCACGCTACTGCCACCCACATAAACCAAACGTAAATTATCAATCTTTAAGGATTCGGTGATCTTCCAAGTATCAGTTTTAAAAGTATGATCGAAAGATTCGGTGGTCAGGCTATAAGTAGTAGCAATAATTTTAAAATGATAGGTGGTTTTTGGTTGTAAACCAACTAATATTACTTCCTGATAAGTATCATTTAAACTAGAGCCAAGATAATGACCATAGGCAGTATCTTTGCCATAAACTATACCGCCGGTAGCAATTAAATTTGTATTCCAGCTTATCTTAAACTGACCGTTATTGTGCGAGACGGCTTGTATATTTCTAATATACAAAGACTCCGCTGCTACAACTTGAAGCGGTAAATAAATAACCACTAAACTAATAATAATCAATATAAATAATAATCCACGCATAATGTTATAACCTATAAAACAAGTCAGCATAACATAGTTAAATCAGGCTGTCAAGCGTCTGAATAGTTTACATTACATGGTGACACTTCTCTAGTACAATGGTGACACATGTT
>CAZMMW010000040.1:0-8065 GCA_964567515.1 uncultured Gammaproteobacteria bacterium
CTTCTTTCAAAATCGCCAATTCGGTTTTGCCCCGAAAATTCAATACAAGCGAGCGGCCGAGCTACGCGAGGTCGCGAGCGAACCCTTGCAATTTCCTTTCTGGTGCAGTATTCTTGAATTAGTCCGAACGCATTTCGCCGCCTGCGGCGGCGAGGAAGCCCCCGCGAATTCGGAGCGGCTTCGCCGCGAGATTTCAAAACCGCCAAAGAGCCTGGAAAAACAATCGGCTCGAACCATGTTTTAACGGAAAGAAGAAAAGAAAAATTTTTAATCATCAAAGTTATGGCCGAGAAAGTAAATAATCCCTTCGGTGATATGGGTATGGAAAATATCATCAATGATTTAGCGGAAAAGAAAAGGAAATATTTGAAAAGTCTAGAAACTTTGCCGCATAGGAGCGAGATCATTCCAGTAGTTGAGCTTGAGCAATTACAAATTGCCGATTCTTTGTTACGAGCGGCCATAGAAGAGTTTGAAGACGAAGTTAAGAGGTTAGACTCGACCTTTGGACAAGAAAAGTCCGAAAGTTTTGCAAGGGCGAAGAATGATGCTGAACAGAGAATACTTAATAATCTGATAGCCAACCTCGACAAACTTGATGTTTGGTCTCATAAATTTTCGACAGAAAGCCAAGGAACTGGTGAAAATTTGTCTAAAACCCCCCCAAGATTCCATCTATTACATGACGGCATCTGGTGTCTCTTTGAGGCTTAAAATGGCAAATAAGGGGCGAGGGATTGGTAGAGTTATTCAACCAATTATGGAAAAAATATTTTTTGAGAAAATTGGCGAAGAAATAACTGAAACACCGAAATTTGGTTATCATGTTCACGAATATGCCACGCAAGATTTTCTCGACACGTTGTCTGCGGATTCTATAGAAAATGACTACCAATCTGGTATTAGAATTTATGAACGCGGAGATAAAGTAGAAATACCAAAATTGGACAATGTGAAAATAAGCCACGATGGCAGTCCTGTGAATGAGATTTATTTTGAAAAATGAATTTTGCATTTTAATAATTTGCCGCCAAAGAAAAATTGGAAATTGTTAAATCTCGCGGCGAAGCCGCTCCGAATTCGCGGGGGCTTCCTCGCCGCCGCAGGCGGCGAAATGCGTTTGGACTAATTCAAGAATACTGCACATGCTATATAGATTAAGTTACTTGTTTAGTTATTATATATCGGATAAACTTGGCTTAAATAGTCAAAGTTTTATATACTAAATAAAGCTAATATTTTAATATAGTAGTTTATTTTAACTGCACAATAAGGAGAAATTATATGGATTTTACACAAAACCTGACTAACATTATTCATCCTGGTTCGGCTGAAGTCAGTCAAAAGGCCAACATTTTAGATAAAATTATAGCCTGGGGTTTGAGATTAACCCTATTTTTAGTACCCCTTTTCTTTTTACCATGGACCTTTGAACCTTTTGAGTTAAATAAACAACTTTTGTTATTGATACTGACTATTTTATTGTTTATTCTATGGGTTAGTAAGGCGGTTTTTGTAAAACATACTGAAGTTAAAAAATCTATTTTGAACTGGTTAGTGTTAGCTTGGTTATTAGTAGTGATTTTAGCTACTATTTTTTCGGTAGATCCAATAACTTCAATTTTTGGTTTTTATGGTCGTTTTAATGGCGGTTTGATAAGCTTAGTGGCTTATGTTTTGTTATTTTTTATGGTTGTTAATTCAGTAAAATCAGTTTTTGATGCTTCTAAAATTATTAGTTGGTTATTATGCAGTTTTGGAATAGCTACTTTAACGCTAATATTGCACTTATTTGGTGTTAATATTTTTAATTTTTCAGCTGCTCAACTAGCCAATTTTACTTTATTCGGCGCTTCTTTGAATGCAGTAGTACTTATATTAGCTGCTAGTATACCTCTGGTTATTTGGTTTACTAGAGAGGCAAAAAATATCTGGTTTAGAATATTGTCTATTATATATCTAATGTTAGCTATTTTAGCTATGGTTTTGATTGATTATCAATTAGGATGGATAGCAGCTATAGTGGGTTTATTAGTTTGGTTAATATTAGTGTTTATTAAAAATGAATCTGTTGGATTTAATTGGACTATGTTACCCTCATTATTACTGTTGATATCAGTAATAGCTTGGCCTATTGTGGTGACTGGTTTAATTCGTGTACGGACACCAATTGAAGTAAATTTAGCCACGTCAGCTAGTTGGAAAATTGCTTGGCAAAATGTAATGTCCAAGCCTATTTTAGGTACTGGTCCAGAGACATTTATTTTTAATTTTTCGCAATTTAGACCGGAAAGTTTCAATAAAACAGATTTTTGGGCTTTTAGATTTGATAAGGCTGGCAGTGAATTTGTGCAAGTATTGAGTACTACTGGTTTTGTTGGTTTTGTAATATATTTAACTTTATTTATTACAGCATTGTTCCTTGCTTGGAGGTTAATAAAAGACAAAAATTCTGAAGATTGGTATTTCAAAGCAGCTTTAGTAGCATCTTTTTTAACCTTATTAGTAGGTCAAGTCATATATTTTGCTAATACGGCGATAGCCATATTTTTATGGCTGATATTAGCCATAATAACAAGTTTAAGCTCAACTAAAATAAAATCCATTTCGCTGGTTAGTTCGCCGAGAGCTGGTTTTTTATTTTCTTTTAGTTTAGCTTTAGTAATATTAATTGGCTTAGGTATATTTTACGGCGCCGGCAGATTTTGGCTGGCAGATATGGCTTATGCCCAAGCCCGTATTAGTGCCCAAAAAACAGAAGGTTTAGATAAGGCCTCTGATAGTCTAAGAGAAGCTATCACTCTTAATCCTTGGCGAGATGTCTATAGAGTAACGTATGCCCAGGTTTTATTGGCCCAAGCTAATAGTTTAGCTAATCAAGCTCCTGGCAAAACCGATCAAGAGAAAACACAGCAAATTCAAAGATTACAATTATTAATCTCGTCTTCTATTGAACAAACAAAGGCCGCTACTACCTTAGGACCTGAAAATGTGGCTAATTGGGAGGCCTTAGGTTCTATTTATCGTAGTACTGTAATATATGCTCAAGGTGCAGAAAAATTTGCTATTGACTCTTATGCTGAGGCTATAAAAAGAGATCCTACTAACCCCGCTCTTTATACTGAATTAGGCAAAGCTTATTTAATATCTGGCAATAGATTAAAAGATCGAGTTAATATAGAAAAAGATGAAGCTAATAAATTAAAATTACAAGAGGAAGCGAGTAAACAGTTTACTTTAGCGTTTGATCAATTTGAAAAGGCTATTAAATTAAAAGATACTTATACCCCAGCTCATTTTAACCAAGTATTAACTTATGAATCTCAAGGAAAATTAGATCTAGCATTAGCTAAATTAGAAACCATGAGACAGTATAATCCTCGAGACATAGATGTATTGTTCCAGTTAGGCAGTTTATACTTTAACAAAACTGACTATGATAAAGCGATAAATGTGTATCAAACTATCATAGTATTAGTACCGAATCATGGTATTGCCAGAGCTAATTTAGCGCTAACCTACGAGAAAAAGGGAGATATTGATAAAGCTATAAATGAATTTGAAACGATTTTAAACACACCTGGTTTGCCTGAGAATGATAGAAAAATAATAGAGGATAAGATTAATTCTTTGAAAAACCCGCCCACATCAGGAGAACCAACAAAAGAGAATAACTAGTTTTAGAGCCGTTTGTCTATTTAAAACTCCCTATCTATAATAGGGAGTTTTTATATTGACTAAATCATTTTTTTAAGATATAATTAAAGCGATATAGTATCGGATATATTATCCGATCTATAGAAAATCTATATTTTTTAGCTGAAACTTTTTATCAGAATCAAAGATATAGTATACTGTAAAAAAATTATATTGTACCTAAATATTAAATCTTAAAAATAAGCTTAAAATTTTAGCTAAAATAAACGTATGACCACGTCAGACGTGGTTTTTAGCACAGATAACAAAAACTTATCTGCTGAAAACAGACAATCATCACTTAGTCCGCCAGACAGCGAATTAATTACACTGGCTGACGCTGCAAAATTAACCCCTTATAGTCAAGAATATGTGTCACTTTTGGCGAGAAAGGGACGTATTAGTGCGTGGAAAAAAGGCAGAAATTGGTATACTACTAAAAATGAGATTTTAAACTATGTTAATAAGCAAGTATCAGAAAGTAAGGAAAAATATCAAAAATCAATATCATTTGTAGAACCACCAAAAATAGATACTTCAACCTTAAACAGCGAGCTTATTAATGTAATTGCTGATAATTTAGGTAAAAAATTAGATTCATTTAAGGCTGATATTAGCCCTATTTTAGAGCAAGCCAGGGAACAAATAGAAAAAAAGAGTGTAAGTCCAATAAAAGAAAAGCCAATAAAAAGACATTCCGTTTGGTTTTATGTGATTATTTTACTTATTGTTTTGCCGTTATTATTTTTTGGTTTAACAAAAGGTTTAGCTGATGATCTACCAGCTAAGCTATTATCTATTATTAAAAACGCTTGGACTCTAGACGGACATAAGCCTGGCGCTGAAGCTAATGAGGTATTAGTTTTGAATGAGGCCGGTAATATCTCCATCAAAGGGCATATAGAAACTAAGGGACAATTAAGATCTTATGCTCGTGATGGCATAGCGCCAATTATAGTCGATTCCACTACCAAAATAGTTAATTTGAATGCTGATACTGTAGATGGTTTTTCCCCAGAGCAATTTACTTTAGCTTTTGTCACCAAAAACGGGAATATTACTTATGATGATGTTTATTTAAAAGGCACAGTAGAAGTAGGTAAAACCTTGGAAGTTAAAGGAGCTACTAGATTACTTGATTCATTATTAGTAGACGGTGAATTAGGTGTTTGGGGTAAAGTTTTGTTTCACGATCAGTTACAGGTAGAAGGTGATGTTGATTTACAAAAGAATTTACAAGTGGGAGGAAAAATTACTAGCAACGGTCAAATAGCAGCCGGTGGTTCTATTAGTACCAAAGGTTCTGTTTTAGCGGTAGGCGGTATTTTATCTGGTGGCTCTATCACATCAGGTGGGAACATTATTACCAATAGCCATAATTTAATTTTAGGCGAAGGTACGATTGTTACTAATAATTCTAAGGTAATTAAAAATTTGAATGCTGAATTATGGAACGGCATGAGAACTTCAAATTTTGATTTAGATTTTGTTACCGACAACGGGGCTGCTACTAATAATAAAATTAGTATTGGTGGGCTTAATGTGATAGATGGTTTAACTAATTTAGCTGGTGATTTAGTGGTGCAAGGTAAAGCCGATCTTTTAGGCGATACTACTATTCAAAATTTAACTTCCTTGACTGTTAATGGTCAAACAAATTTGCGCAATACCAGTATTAATGGAGCTTTGCAGGTTTCTAGTCACGGCATTTTTAATAGTTTAGGCGCTACTACTTTTTTAAGCTCCAGGGATTTTTCTGTCCAAAATGCAGCTATTGGTTCTGATTCAAGCAATAAACTAAACGTAAACGCGTCATCTATATTTAACGCTCCCATTACCTCTTCTAGTACTGTAACCATGACAGCGGTTAATCCAGTTATCAACACCACCGCCGGTAATCTAAGTTTACAAGTCAAAGGTGGTGTTACAGGAAATATCCAGATTGGCGACGGCGCTACTGGTTCTGCTAATCCTGATTTATTAGTTTTAGATATAAAGAATACCGCCGGCGACCCAGTTGGTACTGAAGGAGCTATGTATTATAACGAAAATGTTGGTAAATTCCGTTGTTATGAAAACGGCGCTTGGTCTGATTGTATTGGTGGAGGGGGCAGCGCCAGTGATTTACAATCCGCTTATGATGGGGGTAACACTATAACTACTACTAATGCTCGTGATATTAATTTTACATTGACTGATACAACCATGGATTCAAATTTTACAGTAAATATTGCTGATGGTTCAACTTCTTATATGTCAATTAGTCGGGTTAACGGTACTGGTACCGCCGATCCTAGTCAATTACTTTTATTAGATAATTTAAGCACTATTCGTTCTATAGCTGATGGTCTAAGAATTCAGTCAGCCGCCGGATTGATTGTTGATGCCATAGATGTTTCTGATAGTGAATTAGTAAATGCTATAAATGTTGGTGATAATAATATTGTTGGTACTACACCACTAATTGATTTTACCAATTTTGACGTTTCGGCAAGCGGTAATATTACAGTATCTCCCAACCAAGGAATAGATACTAATGCTATCGGCAGTTTAGCATTGGGCGCAATAACAGCCACCACTATTGATATTGCTGGCGGCGTTAGTTCAACTGGCTGTACCATTACCAACGCCTCTGGTGACTTGTCTTGTACAGGTAATATTATTGGTGCTAGTACAGGTACGGTTGGTTATTGGTCGCGTCTTGGTACCGTTCTTTCGCCAACCACCGTTGGTGATACTATTTCCACCTCGGGTAATATTTATACTACAGGCTCAGGCGATATTATTTCTGCTGGTAACTTAGCAGTTAACGGTGGAAACTTTACCACCACCGCTGCTACTTTTAATTTGGTTAACGAAGCCACTACTTTAAATCTTGGCTCCACCAACATTGCCCGGGCTATCAACATCGGCACCGGCACAGGAATAGATACCATTAATATGGGCACTGGCGCTACAGGCGCAGATGTGATTAATATAGGTTCCACTAATGCTGGCAATGTGAGCATCAGGTCTAATGCCATACTTAATCTTACCGGTGGTACTAATTCCATTATAGATTTTCTTAATTTTGATGTAGCAACCACTGGCAATATAACTGTCGCAGCAGGACAGGGAATAGATACCAACGCTGCTGGTATTCTGGCTTTGGGCAATGCTGCCGCCACTACGGTTAATATTGGTGGTTCCGCTCCAACTATTAATATTGGACCCGGATCAGATACTGCCGCTTCTGTAAATATAGTCGGTGGTTCCGGCGCTACTGGTTGTACTGTTGATGGAGCCACAGGCGACCTTACTTGTACTGGTAATATTAGCGGTAGTTCTACTGGTAATCAAGGATATTGGAATAGAACCGGAACCGTTCTTTCACCAACCACCGTTGGTGATACTATTTCCACCTCGGGTAATATTTATACTACAGGTTCAGGCGATATTATTTCTGCTGGTAACTTAGCAGTTAACGGTGGAAACTTTACCACCACCGCTGCTACTTTTAATTTGGTTAATACCAATGCTACTACAGTTAACTTGGCTGGTGCAGCCACCTCGGTTTATTTGGGCGCTTCTACTGGTACTACCATAGTCAATCACGCCCTTACTGCCACCGGCTTACTCACCGCCTCTAATGGTATAGCTGTGTCCGCTAACAGAAATATTACTTTCGTAGCTGGCACTGGTTCTTTAATCATGAACAGCACTGTTTCCAACGCTTCTGATAATGTGATTGATATTAATCCTAGTTTTACTGGCGGCACTAACGGACTTAGTTATAATATGCTTAACATTGGATCTTTTACGGCTACTAATGATATAGGCACTAACATAGTAAATGGTTTCAACGTTGGCAATCTAACTGAAGCAGGCACAGGCACGATTACTTCCACCGCTTTTAAAACAGGAACTGGCTGGGATAATATTTTTACAGTGAATGGGGCAGTTGTTATTAATGGCGCAGGTCAGATACCAACTAGTCAGCTTAGTGGCGCTCTCTTCACTATCACTGATGGTATTACTCCCCAAACCATTAATCAAGGCGATGCCATGATCTTTGCTGATGGCACTGACATAGATGTAGTAGTTTCTGCCACTGACACTATTACCATTAACAACACCTCCACTTTAGCTACTGTCACAGGCAGGGAAGCAATTACTACCACCCTAGTTAACTTAAACGGTGGCATAGCAGTAGACATTTCTAATTTTACAGTTTCTGGTACTACTGGCGATGTGCTAACAGCTGGGAACTTAGCAGTTAACGGTGGAAACTTTACCACCACCGCTGCTACTTTTAATTTGGTTAACGAAGCCACGACTTTAAATCTTGGCTCCACCAACATTGCCCGGGCTATCAACATCGGCACTGGCA
>CAZMMW010000041.1:0-7887 GCA_964567515.1 uncultured Gammaproteobacteria bacterium
TAAATCAATCATCTTTGCTGTTCATAAGGTGCTTGTCGCCCGTAATGTCGCGATAAATTCTGTATCATGCCAATAACTATTAAACTAGCCACTAAAGAACTTCCGCCGGTACTTAAAAAAGGTAAAGGTAGACCAACTACCGGCGCCAAACCTATATTCATACTAATATTCAATACCACTTGTACTAATAGCAAGCTACCAAAACCACCCACCACCAATAAAGAAAAATCATCGCGTAAACGACGTATTAATCTAACTAATCTAAGAAAAATAATAAAATAGAGAAATAAAATTAAACTGGAGCCAATCAATCCTAACTCTTCGGTAATACTAGCAAAAATAAAATCAGTTTGTTGTTCCGGTAAAAAATCCAGACGACTTTGTGTGCCCAAACCTAAACCGCGTCCAGTCAAACCGCCGGCACCAACTGCTATAATTGATTGAGTGACGTTGTAACCCTGCCCCAAAGGATCTAATCTAGGATTTAAAAATACCTCTATTCTGGCCCGTTGGTAATCTTTCAAACTAAACCAACCTATTAACAAAGTGATTATGACCAAACTACCAATAGTTAACCACCAAGTTAATTTCTTGGGTACCATAGCCAGCATGACTAGCCAAGATATAACCAATAAAGACGCCGAACCAAAATCTGGCTGATATAAAACTAAAGCCAAAGGTAATAATAAAATAAAAAAACTGCCAATGGTTTTTTTAAAATTCAGTGGCGCACCAACGTAAACTAAATAGGCAGCCAGACAAATTACTAAAAGTATCTTGACTATTTCAACTGGCTGAAAACTAAATTCGCCCCACACAAACCAACCTCTAGTGCCACGAATGGTATGACCTAAAATCAATACCAAAAATAATAAGATAACTGAAGCTAAATATAATAATTTAGACCAAGAACGGTACCACCGAAAATCTATTAGACTAATTAGGATTAGTAAAAATAAACCTAAACCAACACTGATTAATTGTTTGGCAAAAATCTGGCTACTCAATTCCCCCGCTTCATTTAAAGAACTAACATAATGGGAAATCAAGCCAATCAATAATAACAACAAAACGGCTGTCTGTAGCACCCAATCATAGTTTGCCCAAGCCTGCCAAAATTTAATTTTCATATTACCTCAACTTAAACACACTAGGATCTAGTACGTTCACCTCTGGTTTAATAATAGCATTAGTCAAACCAGATATAGCCTCTGTCCAATCAAATTGCAAACTCACGGTGGTATTAACATCCAGTGACTTTAATTCCCGAGCTGCTACCGCTCTTATCTGGTTACCGCTAGTCAAAACACTAATTACCCGAATATCCCAAAAACCATACAGACTATAATTAGTCAAATCAAAAGTTAAACGGGTACCAGTCACACGACCGTCGGTCAAAGTAAATAAGTCCTCAATTTTTTGATTGGCGACCGTAAAATCTGGCAAAGTAATTTCCTTTAAATTCTTAATACGATACCAACTGGTATTGGCTACTGACAAACCAAGGGCGCTGCTAGGTATCTCATCCAAAGTGATATTAGTAGCCAGAATAAATTTTTCCTCACGAGGTAGTATAAAAGAACTTCCACTCACCTTCACTTGCCCCTTAACGGTAAAAGTATAGTCAAACTTACTCAGCGCATATTGTAAATTAGGATTTTTAACCTGTGCTACTAAATCATAGTTCTGGCCCACCGGTACAGCTACCACACTCATAACCTCTACCTCTAAAGGTTTATTCTTTTCATGCCAGGCCTGATAATTAATTTGCGAACTGCTTAAACTTAATAACATTTCCTCGTAAGTCCGAGTGCCGGCTAAGTAACTCGCCCATTTTACTGAAGAATAACCAAAGGAAACTATGGCTACCACAATTAGGAAACCAATCAGCAGTTTCCGAAAAAATTTCTTATGCAAAAATAGCCAATAACCGAGTTTAAACCCCTGATCAGAATCAATGTTATCTATTGATGTATGTTTCAACATATATACCACTCTATAAGTTTATTGTAACATATCAATTCTCTTTAGTAACCACGGCTAGAAAAATTAGCTAACCGTGTTATAATTAAAATAGCTTACTATTTATATCAAAAATATGTATCTAGAAACCTCTAAAGATATTCTCAATATCTCTCTATCTATCTCCGCTTTCGGACTAGCTTTTATTTTGGGATGGATTTTAATTTACTTTTTATTAATTATCAGGCGTTTAGCTAACCTGGTATCAAGTATAGATGAAAGATTGCGGGTTTTGGATAATCTGTTTCATACTGTCAAAGATAAACTAGAACACTCAGTTTCTACTTTTTCCATTATGGCTCTAGGAATTAAAGAATTGGTAACTTATTTTATTGAGAAAAAAATGGATAAGAAAAGCGGGATCGGAAAAAAATAATAAACTTACATAAATAATTCACCTATATCATAATTTAGGTAGGTATCAATATAAAAACCAAACCACAACTCAATGATCTATCCCACTGGTGGTGCTTTTTTATAAACTCAAAATTTGATAATATATAGTTGACTTTTATGTCCAAATTTACTCATCTCCATGTCCATTCTCACTATTCTCTATTGGACGGCTTGCCTAAAATACCGGATTTAATTGCTTATGTTAAAAGTTTAGAGCAAGAAGCGTTAGCAATTACTGATCATGGCACTTTATATGGTGCCGTAGAATTTTATAAAGAAGCTAAGGCGCAAAATATCAAACCTATTATTGGTGTGGAGGCTTATCTGGCACCGCGTGGTTTAAAAGACAAACAAGCTAAAATTGATGACAGGGTTTCACATTTAATTCTACTAGCCAAAGATCAAACTGGTTATAAAAATCTACTCCAACTAATAAGCCTGGCTCACCTAGAAGGATTTTATTATAAACCAAGGATTGACTTGAAAGTACTGCGAGAACATAGCGAGGGTTTAATTATTCTCTCTGGCTGTCTTAAAGGAGCTGTTCCCCAGGCCTTATTACAAAATGATACAAAAAGAGCCAAAGAACTGGTACAACACTTGGCTTCGTTAGTTAAACCTGGCGACTTTTATTTAGAAATCCAACCCCATCCAGAATTAGCAGAACAAATTAAGGTGAATCAATTGCTAAAACAACTAAGCCAAGAAGTAGGTCTACCCCTAGTAGCTACCAATGATGTACACTACTTAAAACTAGAAGATAATGAAGCACAAGATATTTTAGTCTGCATTCAAACTGGCAGAAGAGTTAATGAAACAGACCGTTTAGATATGCGAGGAATTGATAACTCATTAAAAAGCGAACAACAAATGATTGCTGCTTTACCTGATTTTGTGGAAGCTGTTTACCAAACACAAGAGATAGTAACAAAAATTGACTTGGAACTTACTCTGGGTAAAAGATACTTCCCTACTTACCCCACTCCTCGCGGAGAAACCCCGGAAGCTTACTTACGATTGCTGACTGAAGAAGGTTTAACAAAACATTATACCAGCGGCGTGGAAGAACAAATCAGAGAGCGTTTAGAATATGAACTGCAAATCATCATGGGTAAAGGTTATGCCAGTTATTTCTTGGTGGTAGCCGACTTTGTAAATTGGGCCAGACAACATGATATTATTGCTACTACTCGTGGCTCGGCTGCTGGTTCTTTGGTTTCTTATCTAATAGGTATTACTACAATCAACCCCTTAGAATATAGGTTACCTTTTGAAAGATTCTTAAATCCCCAACGACCCAGCCCACCTGATATTGATATGGATTTTGCTGATAACAGACGTGATGAAGTTATTAGTTACGTCACGGCTAAATATGGCTCTAATCGTGTCGCCCAGATTGTTACTTTCGGTACAATGATGGCTAGAGCAGCCGTACGTGATGTGGGTAGAGCTTTGGGCTATCCTTATAACCAATGTGACCGCCTTGCCAAGATGATACCTTTTGGTCATCAGGGTTTTCCTATGACTATTGAACGGGCGATGAAGGAAAATCAAGAGTTAAAAAATTTATATGATGAAGATCCTGAAGTTACGCGTCTGCTTACTTTGGCGCAAAAAGTAGAAGGCTGTGTCCGGCACGCTTCAGTACACGCCGCTGGTATGGTTATTGCCCCTACTCCTTTAACTGATTACTTGCCTCTACAGTTAGATGTTGACGGTCAACATATTATCACACAATTTGATATGGGTTCTTGCGAAGATGTTGGTTTGGTTAAAATGGATTTCTTGGGCATTAGAAATTTAAGTATCCTAGGTAGCGCTGTGGAAATCATTAATAAAATTAAGGGTATAAAAATTGACCTAGAAAAAATTCCCTTAAATGATGAGAAATCTTACGCTTTGCTATCTGCCGGTAATACTATGGGAGTTTTTCAACTCTCCAGCTCTGGTATGACTAAATATTTAACTGAACTTAGACCAAACTCCATTTTTGATATTATGGCTATAGTGGCTTTATACCGACCCGGACCTATTAATTCTATTCCCGACTTTATTCAGCGCAAACATAATCCTAAACTGATTAAATATTTAGATGACCGGCTGCAAGATATCTTAAATTCTTCTTATGGTATTATCACTTATCAAGACGATGTATTATTAATTGCTATTGCTTTAGCTGGCTATACTTGGGAAGAGGCAGATAAACTACGCAAAGCTATCGGCAAAAAAATACCCAAGGAAATGGCTAGACAAAAAGAAAAATTTATTTCCGGCTGTATCACTAATGGACTATCAGAAAAAAAAGCCATCACTTTATGGCAACTAATCGAACCTTTTGCGGCTTACGGTTTTAATAAATCCCATGCCGCTTCTTATGCTATTGTGGCTTATCAAACGGCTTATTTAAAAGCTAACTATCCGGTAGAATTCATGGCTGCTCTGATGACTGCGGAAAGTGATGATTTAGAAAAAATTTCAGCAGCAGTAACAGAATGTGAAAAAATGAATATTCAAGTATTGCCACCTGATATTAATCAAAGTTTAACTAATTTTACAGTGGTCACAGATAGGGAAATAAGATTTGGTTTGAATGCTATTAAAAATCTAGGAGAACAAGTGGCTATGACTATTATTACTGAACGCAAAGAACACGGTCCTTATACTTCACTGGAAGATTTCTTGCAACGTACTGCCAGACGGGAGGTCACTAAAAAATCTTTAGAAAGTTTGATTAAAGCTGGCACCTTAGATAGTTTACATAACAATCGCCGGCAATTATTAGATTCTATTGATACCTTAACTTCTTACGCCAGAGACAAACAACATCTAAGTAATAGCCTCCAGCATAGTTTATTCAACCAAGATAGTAACTTATTGTCACCTAAACTTATACTCGAACCAGCACCGCCAACAAGTCGAGAAGATAAATTGGTTTGGGAAAAAGAGGTGCTGGGTCTTTACGTTACTGAACATCCTTTTGGTGAAATCATCAAACAATTGGATAAATATTTTATTGCCGCCAGCCAAATCACCAAGATACCTGATGGAAAAATCATTATAACCGGTGGTATTATTAATCAAATTAAACAAATAACTACTAAAAAAGGTGACCCCATGGCCTTTGTAACCTTAGAAGACATTACTGGTTCACAAGAAGTAGTTGTCTTCCCTGATATTTTTAAAAATAACCGTGCCTGCTGGCAAGAAGACAATTTGATATTAACCAAAAGTAAAGTATCACACCGTAATGGAGAAATAAAAGCTATTATCGAAAAAGTGATCTTAATTGAAGATACCGAAAAAATTAACTATTATCTATCACAATTAAATAATAACCGCCAGATCCTCTCTGCTCCAGTAAAATTAACTGATAAAAAAATCATCAATTTAACAGCTAAAATTGATAACCAGTTGATGGCAGAATTGAAAAAAATCTTACTCTCATCTCCTGGCGAAACCACAATAGCGTTTCTTGTACCAACATCTTCTGGTTTTAAACAGATTATCACTCCTTATAAAATTAAAATCACTCCGGAGATTGAAGACCAAATACAAAAAATCATTAACCCGATTTAATGAGATAACGATCTTGTTGACTATTCAGAATGATTTTGGTATACTTAAACCGCTTCACTATTAACTAAAAATATATGGCAGCGCGTATGTACGATAATGAACCAAGCCCTTACCGGCGTATTGTGATTAGTTTTATTATAGCTACAATTGCTGTAATCGCTTTGATTCTTTACTATACCCTACCACGCGCCACTATAACTTTAGAAGCGCAACCGGAAAAACAAGTTTTAGAAACAGAAATTTTCGCTGGCATAGAAAATAATCAAGGCGACTTAATGAGTATTATCTTGTCTGCTGAAGAAAAAACTAGCAAAAATTATAAAGCTCGCGGTACTGGAACTAAGGAAGAATATGCCAGCGGCACGGTTAATTTAATCAGTACTAATTCAGCTCCACAAACTTTGATTGCCAAAACCAGATTGCTATCCTCAGACAATATCTTATTCCGCACCACCAAGCAAATAACTATCCCGGCTAATGGAAAAATTACTGTTGATGTTATGGCTGATCAATCCGGCGCGACATCGGAAATTGGCCCTACTAAATTCACCATCCCGGGATTAAATGCCACTTTACGCACTAAAATCTATGGGGAAAGTACCGAGGCTATGACGAGAAAAGAAAAAGCCGGCACGCAGATTTTAGCCAGCGATATAGACGACGCCCGCCGACAATTAACCGACGAAGTGACTCAAAAATTATTAGCTAGTTTGCGTGAGAAACTGCCAAGCGACAAACGTAATTTGAATGTAGTTTATAAAACTGATATTAGCGATCCTCAATCATCAGCCAAACCAGGCGCACAGGCTTCCGAATTTACCTACACTTTGACTGCCAAAGTCACGGCTATTTTTTATGATGCTCAAAGTTTAAGACAAATTGTGCTTAATAAATTAAACCAGAAACCAGATAAAGATAAAGAAATTATTAACCTAGATGAACAAAGTGCCTCATTAACTATCACTGAAGTAGCTTCTGATAATAGTCGTGCTACTTTACAAGCCAAATACTTAGGTGAAGCTGCTTGGCAAAATCTGGCACAGCTTATTAACCGAGAAGAATTATACGGCATGACTCCAGAAGAAGTACAAAAATATTTCTCTACTTATCCCGGAGTAACTAATGCAGAAATTAACTTATGGCCCTTCTGGGTTAAAACCGTACCCCAAATGTTTGACCATATAGAAATTATGGTTAAATAAACATATAAAAAGATTAACTATTAATATCAATCATTATGAGACCCAAAATAGAACGATGGTTAGAAGAAAAAAATATTTATGTAAACTATGAAAAGAAAAAACAAGAGGAAGATATTTTGGAGGAAAAGACGAGTCAACGAATAGCGGAGTTAAGAGCCAAAGGCTTTTTCAATGCTGAAAAGGCTAACCTTCCTATGGTAGCCGAATGGTTAAAGTCTGACAAAGAAAGACCAATGCCTTCAGAATTAACAGAAGAAGGAGAAAGACAAAAAATAATTATAGAATACTTGCGCGATATTATAACTACTCTCGAAAAAACACAGTACGAAAGCGGGGCGGTTACTATTGGCAATAATCAAGATAATCTTGAAGGACTAAAACTTATTCTAGGAATCAACCAACAGCCATATGAAACTAAAGAGGAAAATTTTACCGGTGAACAAGTAGTTATTAACAAATTTGCAACCAATACTGATAACCTCGTCTTGCACACGATTAGTAATAAGAAAGGTTTGAAATTAGCTGAATTCGAAATATTGGGTGATAATGATTTAAAAAAAGAGAAGAAAAAAATAGAAGCCCAAGAAAAAATTCAAGGCGATGAACAATAGCAGTCGCATACCATTAAAACTATTAATGTACAGTTAACAGTCAATGGTAACAGTCTGTAGGTATTTCTCTTGAGGAGTCA
>CAZMMW010000042.1:0-7728 GCA_964567515.1 uncultured Gammaproteobacteria bacterium
AACTTAAGTTATTTTAAGAAGCCCCGCCGCTTGCGGCGGGTGGGAGATTCACTTAAGCAATTTACGAAAAGAATATAGTAAACGTTATAGAATCCCTTACACGCTTTTATACTTTGCTACCGTAGATGAAATTACTAGATTAAAAAAGAATAAATGCCAGAATCTATTAGAAGAGTTAAGACAGAGACAAACAATCTCAGTGGCTTATATGAAGAATGGGAAGATGAAAGTCTATAGTGGTTGTAAAGCACTACATTTATTAAATTTATAGCGAGTAAACCTGGATGAGTAGGTTATTACTCCAAGTTTACTTAAAGGCAATGTAGCTAATCAAGGATTAATCAGAGGACGAGCGAGGGTGATTTTGAATAAACGAGAGATAAATAAATTTAAATTAGGATAGATATTAATAACAGCTATGACCACTCCTGATTTTGTGCTAGCCATGAAGAAAGCATCTGCTATAATTACCGACGAGCGGGGAATAACAAGCCACGCTGCCATAATATCAAGAGAATTAGGTCTACTTTGTGTAATTGGAACGATTAGAGCGACTGATGTTTTTAAAACAGGAGATTTAATTGAAGTCGATGCTAATAAAGGTATTGTTAGAAAGATTAAATAATATGTTTCAATCCATTAAAAAAGTATTATCATCCCGACTAAGCGAACAGGGAATTTTGCAGCAGGCGATTACGGCCCAGATTATTGAATTAGTCAAAAATTATATCAGATCAAGATGGGGAAAAAGCGCTCAAGATAGCTTAAGGGGTGTATTTTTAAAGCAGGATACTTTGGAAATCAGAGCCTCTTCTTCAGTGGTTACACAGGAATTTAAATTAGCAGAATTGGAAATTTTAGAGATATTGCAAAAAGAGTTTCCTGGTAAAGTTAAAAGATTAAAGATTTTTGGCTAAGGTTAGTAAATTTTTTATATATTTCTAGTAGTTACTAAATCCTTGTATAAGCCTTAAAAAAATGATAAAATTAAGGGAGTAGGGGATACCCTTATTTTAATTAAAAAGAAAATTAATGACTTTAAAACGATATTTGATTTTAATGACTGTTAGTACATTAGCGGCCTGGGGATCATGGGCAGCGGTCGTTAATTATTTAGACCCCGAATCTACTGGTAGTTTAAGTTTTTGGTTCTTTTACCTTTCTTTGATGGTGGCTGTTGTTGGCGCGGCGACCTTGATAGGTTTTGGTTTACGGCGGTTGATTCATCGTCATGATGTAATTTTTCGTCAGGTATCAATTTCTTTTCGGCAAGGAATTTTGTTGGCCATCGCTATTATTTTAAGTTTATTGTTACAAGACCAAAATTTGTTTACTTGGTGGAATTTAGTGATTTTAGTGACTATTTTAACAGTGATTGAATTTTTCTTTTTATCCATTAGGCGAGCACCGCCTTCAAGTTGAGTTATTAGTTAATAGTTCACAATTCGCGGTTAAAAAAAGTTTACTGTGAGATGTAGACTAAAAACCATGAACTAAAATTATGTTGAGCAAACTACAAGAATTAAAAAAACGTGCTTTAGATGAGTTAACTGGTTTGGAATTGCCAGAACATTTACGAACTTGGGAAATAAAATTTTTAGGTCGTAAAGGTGAGTTGACTAAAGTATTCAAAGCCATACAGGAAATGGCACAAGAAGAAAAACCGAAATTTGGTCTATTAGCCAATCAAATTAAAGACGAACTAAAAATTGCTTTTAAATCTTGCCAGCAAAAAATTCATAGCGGAACTAAGTCAGCTAAAATTGATGTTACTTTGCCTGGCATTAAAATTACTCAAGGACACTTACATCCAATATCTTTAGTACAAAAAGAATTAGAAGAATTATTTAGGTCAATGGGATTTATGGTTTTGGATGGTCCAGAATTGGAATCAGAATATTTTAATTTTGAAGCATTAAACATTCCATCATGGCATCCGGCTCGTGATATCCAGGATACTTTTTATATTAAAGAGCCAAAAACTGAAGCTAATAATCGTCTTCTTTTGCGTACGCACACTTCTCCAGTGCAGGTTAGAGCTTTATTAAAATATGGAGCGCCTTTGCGAGTAGTGGTGCCAGGGAGGGTGTTTCGTTATGAAGCTACTGATGCTGCGCATGACCACACTTTTTGGCAATTAGAAGGATTGATGGTAGATAAAGGAATTAATATAGCTCATTTGATTGCTGTAATAAAAGAACTGTTGGGTGGTATTTTTAAACGAGAAGTTGAGGTTAGGTTGCGACCGGGATATTTTCCTTTTGTGGAGCCTGGTTTTGAGCTGGACATCAAGTGTTTTATTTGTGAAGGCAGGGGCTGTAGTGTTTGTAAACAATCTGGTTGGGTAGAGCTTTTGCCCTGCGGTTTAGTACATCCTAAGGTTTTAGAATACGGCGGCGTTGACTCCGAAGAATATTCTGGTTTTGCTTTTGGCCTGGGGTTTTCTCGACTCGTAATGATGCGCTATAAAATTGATGATGTTCGCTTGTTGTTATCAGGCGATTTAAGATTTTTAGAACAATTTTAATGTATCTTTCTTACAATATAATTAAAGAACTAGTAAGTAAAATCCAAATGTCAAAATCTAAATTTTCAATCAAGTTCAAAGTTCAAAATCTAAAAATTTATTATTTGGATTTTGGATTTGATTTATCATTAGAGCTTTGTCATTTGTAATTTTTATGTATTTATCTTGGTTAACATTAAAAGAGCTAATAGCTAAACCCCGAGACCTTAAAGCTAAAGAACTAGCGGAGGCTATGACTATGGCCATTGTGGAAGTGGAAGGTTATGTGTCGGAGGCAGAAAAATGGAGCCAGATGGTGGTAGGAAAGGTGGAGGCTATTAAATTGCATCCCAATGCCAGTAAATTAAAATTGGCTCTGGTTGATTTAGGTGAGGAAAAATTAGAAGTAATATGCGGTGGTGTTAATTTAAAAGAAAAAATGTTAATTGCTTTTGCTTATCCGGGAGCTAAAATTCGCTGGCATGGCCAAGGCGACTGGCAAATCTTACAAGTGGCTACTATCAGGGGCGTGGAAAGCAAAGGCATGATTTGTTCAGCGGCGGAGATTGGTTTAGTGGATCCTAGCGAACCAGAGCAAGGTATTATGGATTTATCATATTTAAAAACTAAACCAGGCACGTCATTAGCCCAAGCTTTAGGCAAAGATGATTTGATTTTGGAGATAGATAATAAATCCATAACTCATCGTCCTGATTTGTGGGGCCATTTAGGATTAGCCAGGGAATTAGCCGCCTTATGGAAAACGCCCCATGTGTTGCCGAAATTATCCGATGTAAAGCCAGATGGTGATAAAGTTACAGATTTAAAAATTAGTATTAAAGATCCGGATTTATGCCAGCGCTATTTGGGCGTAATTGTAGATAAAGTAAAAATTGAATCTTCGCCACAGTGGCTGAAAAATAGAGTGGAGGCTTTAGGTATGCGTTCTATTAACAATGTTGTGGATTTAGCTAATTATGTAATGTTGGAAATAGGCCAGCCGTTGCATACTTTTGATTTAACCAAACTAACCTCCTCTCATATTATTGTACGTCGAGTTAAAAGAGGCGAAACTATCGTGACCCTGGATGATGTTGAAAGAAAATTACCTCATGATACTTTAGTGGTTGCGGATTCAAAACATGCCCAAGCCATTGCCGGTATTATGGGCGGTAAGTCGAGCGAGATTGCGCCTGAGACTACTAAATTACTAATTGAATCAGCTACTTTTGAAAGTCGTAGTATCAGGCAAAGTTCACTTGCTTTAGGTTTGCGCACCGAAGCCAGTATTCGTTTTGAAAAAGCCCAAGATCCGGCTTTGGCAGAAATTGGTATTAAGCGTTTTGTTTATTTATTAAAGACACTTTGTCCAAGTGTAAAGATTGTAAGTCCTTTAGTAGATGAATACCCAATCAAATCTGTGCCGGTGAGTATTGAAGTAAGTCCCGCGTGGTTAGAGGAGAGAATTGGTGACAAGATTAAACACGAGGAGATTAAGAAAATTTTGGAAAATTTGGGTTTTGAAATTTGGCATAAGGATAAAGCAATTTGGGTGGCGAAAGTACCGTCTTGGCGAGCTACTCGCGACGTTACTATCCCCGAAGATTTAATTGAAGAAGTGGCGCGCATTTATGGTTATGGCAATATTAAGCCAGTTTTACCGAAATTTGAGATTAAACCGCCTTTTCAAGATGAAACGCAAGATTTACGTTGGAAAATAAAGGAAGTTTTGGTGAGCGCTGGCTGGACAGAGACTTTAAATTATTCGTTCGTGGATAATAATTCTCTTGATAAGTTTGGTTATGGTACTGAAAAGACAAAAACGGATTGCCTCGAATTACAGAATCCAGTGAACGAGAGTAAAAAGCACTTAAGGCCGACTTTGTTATTAAATTTGGCAGAGCAAGTAAAACAAAATTTTAATTTTGTTGAGGAAATTAAATTATTTGAGATTGGACGCGTATTTATTAATAAACCAAGTGAATTTCCAATCAAGAACCAAAACGAAGACAAGTTGCCCTTCCAGAATTATAAACTAGGTTTGGCAATTTATATTGGATCAGACAGAGATAATTTGGGAATTTTGAAGGGCGTGTTAGAAATAATTACTAGAACATTTGGTATAAAATTTGTATTTAAAAAATCAGAAGATGGTTTACCTGCTTGGACAAGTATTGACCAAGGAGCTGAAATTTTTATGGGTAAATTAAAGATTGGTTATCTAGGTGAATCAAGTGGACCAAGCGGTTTGCCATCTGGAACTGCTATGGCAGAGATTGATTTAGATTTATTACCTAGAGAGAGTGTTGTTTCGCAATATAAAAGTATACCTTTATACCCGTCGGTAATTAGAGATTTAACTGTTGCCTTACCCAATTACCCTTCCGAAAGTGTGAATTGGTTTAAGATTAAAGAGATAGTATCAGCGGCTGATAAATTAATTGGAGCGGTTGATTATATTGATTATTTTTCGCCCAAAAATGCTTTAACTTTCCGTCTGACTTTCCGCAGTCTGGAGCGTACGTTAAAGACCGAAGAAGTTGATAAAATAATGGAATCTATTAAAAAAATCCTGATTAAAAAATTTACTGCGGAGATTAGAGATCATTAACTATTAATTAAAAACGATCATGATAAAAAACCCGGTCACACAGCCAGTACAATTAGTTGTCCAAAAGGAATCGAAACAAGACAAGATTAGCATTTGGTTCATTATTGGTTTTGGTTGGGTTTCTAATTTAATTAGTTGGTGTATTCTTCTTGCGGAAACTACAACAAATCGAATATCAGTTATGATAGACTGGTCTTGTTATGAAAATAGCATCGACCATACGTGTCCCGCCCCATTGCCATCACAAGGTGTTCTCACGGTAATTAACTGGATGTATTTTTTATCATTAATTTTAGTGCTTTATTTATCCCTTAGACAAATAAGGTCTACTATTGTTAGTAGAAGGCAAAAAAAATTAGGAATTTTTATTGTAGCACAGACAATTATTTTTTTATTTTTTTTACTGTGCCAACAATTAATAAACATTCAACTTTATTAACATAATATGCTAAAAGAAAAAGACAAAAAATCCAAAGGTCAATATACCGCTGAACAAATTACTGTTTTAGAAGGTTTAGAACCGGTGCGTCGGCGGCCGGGAATGTATATTGGCAACACTGCCAAAGAAGGTTTGCATCATTTAGTTTGGGAAGTGGTAGATAACTCCATTGACGAGGCTATGGCAGGTCATGCTACTGAAATAGAAATTATTTTGGAGTCTGGTAGTCGAGTTAGGGTTACAGATAACGGTCGCGGTATTCCGGTAGATATTCATAAACAAACTAAAGTTTCGGCCTTAGAAACTGTGTTAACTAAACTGCACGCTGGTGGAAAATTCGGCGGAGAAGGTTACAAAGTCTCTGGCGGTTTGCATGGTGTTGGTGTTTCGGTGGTCAACGCACTTTCCTCCTGGATGCGGGCCGAAGTAAAACGTGACGGCAAATTATGGGTTCAAGAATATAAGCGTGGTAAACCGCAGGGTAAAGTTAAAGCGGTAGGCAACGCGCGTGGCACTGGTACAACCATAGTATTTGAACCAGATCCGGAAATTTTTACAGTATTGGATTTTGACTGGCAAACGATTTTAGATCACTTAAGGCAACAGGCTTATTTAACTAAAGGAGTGAATATTAGAGTTAGTGATGAGAGAATCAGGGGTAAAACCAATACTTACATTTTTTATTTTGAAGGTGGAGTAGCTTCCTATGTTAAACATCTAAATGATCATGTAGAGCCAAAGCACGATAAAGTTTTTTATGTCTCTAGAGAAATTCAAGGTATTCAGATAGAAGCAGCCGTGCAATATACCGAAGAATATACTGAAACTGTTTTTTCTTTCGCCAACAATATTTATACCGTGGAAGGCGGTATGCATATGATTGGTTTTAGAACCGCTTTAACAAGAACATTGAATAATTACGGTCGTACTAAAGGATTTATTAAGGAGAAAGAAGATAATTTGTCAGGTGAAGATGTACGTGAAGGTTTAACCGCTGTCATCAGTGTTAAATTAAAATCGCCCCAGTTTGAAGGTCAGACTAAAGCCAAATTAGGCAACGCCGAAGTCAGACCAGCGGTAGAAAGTGTGATAGGAGATACGCTGGCGATTTTCTTAGAGGAAAATCCTAAAGACGCTGAAGCTATTGTTGGTAAATGTTTATTAGCTTCTCGTGCCAGATTAGCTGCTCGAGCTGCTCGTGAATCGGTTTTGCGTAAAGGTGCACTAGACGGTTTTACTTTACCGGGGAAACTGGCCGATTGTTCTTCCAGTGATCCTAAAGAAACAGAATTGTTTATTGTGGAGGGCGATTCAGCAGGTGGTAGCGCCAAGCAGGGGAGAGATAGATATTTTCAGGCCATATTACCCTTACGAGGAAAAATTTTAAACGTGGAAAAAGCTAGGCTAGATAAAATGTTATCTAATAATGAAGTTAAATCATTGGTAATAGCTTTGGGCACCAATATCAGCGAACAATTTGATTTAGAAGAATTGCGTTATGATCGAATTATTATTATGACCGACGCCGATGTAGATGGCGCTCATATTAGAACCTTGCTATTAACTTTGTTTTTCCGTTATTTTAAGCCAATAATTGAGGATGGACACTTATACATTGCCCAACCGCCGCTTTATCGACTTCAGCGCGGTAAAGAAATAAATTATGTTTATACTGATGGTGAATTAGATCGGATTTTAAAAAAGATTAAGCAGGTCAAAGAGGAAAAAATAGTTAAAAGTAAGGCTGTTAAAACAGAAGAAATAGTTGAAGGCCCAGATACAGTCGGGTCAGATGAGGTTTCTCATGTTATTAGTGGGCTACCCACCGCAGCTTCAGCGCAGGCTGGTGTGTCTATTCAACGCTATAAAGGTTTAGGAGAGATGAACCCGGATCAATTATGGGAAACAACTATGAATCCACAAACTCGTATGCTGAAAAAAGTGTCTATAGAAGATGCAGCTAAAGCTGATGAGATTTTTGATATTTTAATGGGGCAGGAAGTAGCTCCGCGTAAGCGCTTTATTCACACCCACGCCAAAAACGTAAAAAATCTGGATATTTAGTAGTTTTATAAATTAATTCCACATATCATACAAATTTTTGTACATATCGTCCCTTTACTCCACATATAAATCAGTTAGTTGAAATATTCCTTTTCCTTTTCTTTATTT
>CAZMMW010000043.1:0-7568 GCA_964567515.1 uncultured Gammaproteobacteria bacterium
CCCCTTAAGATGTCTACCCAACCGCCCTAAAGGGCGGGGTTTATAAATAAATTAAGAACTATTCTGACCAATAGTTCTTAGGTAGAACGATAAATCTTAGTTATTTTTTATGTAAACACGCGCCAATGAAACATCGGAACAAAGGATGGGGAAGCAATGGCCTAGATTTAAATTCTGGGTGAAACTGCACGCCCACAAACCAAGGATGATTTTTAAGCTCTATAATCTCTACCAACTTACCATCCAGTGAGGTGCCGGCAATAATCAAACCAGCTTTAGTTAATTTGTCACGATAAGTATTATTAAATTCATAACGATGACGATGGCGTTCGGCAATTTCACTCTTACTATAAGCTATAAAAGATTTGGTGTCTTTCTTAACCCGACAAGACCAAGAACCTAAACGCATACTCGCTCCATAATTGCGAGATAACAGCTTTTTTTCCTGATCAGGCATAATATGGATCACTGGATTTTTTGTTGACAAATCAAATTCAGTACTGGCAGCATCTTTTAAACCAGCCACGTGTCTGGCAAATTCAATGGTGGCAATCTGCATACCCAAACAAAGTCCTAAATAAGGTTTATTTTCTTCTCTGGCGTATTTAGCTGCTAAAATTTTACCCTCCGTACCTCGTGCGCCAAAACCGCCCGGAATAACTATTCCTTGAGTTTGTTTTAATCTTCGCCACTCTTTACCATCTTTTCGTTCTAATTTTTCTGCGTTAATCCAAACCACTGTTAATTTAGCACAGTGCCAATACGCCGCCGATTTTAAAGCTTCTAAAATACTTAAGTAAGCATCACCATGCTCAGTATATTTCCCCACCATAGCAATACTTATCTGTTCTTTGCCATTCTTCACTCGTTCGTTTAATTTCTGCCATCCTGTTAAATTAGGTTTTCTTTTAGTTAAATCAAATTTCTTAAAAATAATCTGGGAGATTTTATGCTTTTCAAAATTAAGAGGTACTTCATAAATACTTTTAATAGTCAGGGCCGGAATAACTGCCTCCGCTGGCACATCACAAAATAAAGCTATTTTTTCTAACAACTCTTTTTTTATAGGCCAATCAGTACGACATAAAATAACATCCGGTTGAATACCCATTCTTCTTAATTCGCGTACCGAAGCTTGAGTGGGTTTGGTTTTGAGCTCTTTAGACACTTTTAAATATGGTAAAAGCGAAACATGCACAAACAATACCCGATCATCACCTTGTTCCTGATGCAATTGCCTGGCTGCTTCTAAATACGGCTCCCCTTCTATATCACCCACCGTACCACCGATTTCCATAATTAAAAAATCAGCTTTGCTTACTTTGGCTGCCTGTTTAACATAATTTTTAATCACGTTAGTAATATGAGGGATAATTTGAATGGTTTTACCTAAAAATTCTCCTTTTCTTTCCTGTGTTAGTAATTTATCGTAAATCTGACCAGTAGTAAGGTTGCTTAAACGATTTAAATTCTCATCTAAAAATCTTTCATAATGACCCAAATCTAAATCCGTTTCCGTGCCATCATCTAAAACAAAGACTTCTCCATGCTGATAAGGATTCATAGTGCCGGGATCAACATTCAAATAAGGATCAAATTTAAGACTAAAAACTTTAAAACCAGCGGCTTTTAAAATCGCGCCAATAGAAGCGGCAGCAATACCTTTGCCCAATCCGGAGCAAACGCCACCAGTAACAAAAATATATCTAGTTTTGATCATGGTTTTTGGCTAATACTTTTAAGATAATTTTAGCTCTGTGCAAGTCAATCTTGACTATTATTGGATACTCCCCCACTGACTTGATCGGCTCTATTAGTTCAATTTGTTTTGGTTCAATCGCAACTGATAATTGGTCTGATATTATTTTGGCAATATTTTGCGCTGTTACACCAGCATATAAAACCCCTTGAGAAGAAGTTTTAACAGTTACAGTAAGTAGATGTCCATTTATTTTTTGATATATTCTTAAAAATTCATCTTCAGCCCGGCGTACCCGATGCGCCAAAGACGCCTGTTTTTGTTGCCATAATCTTTTTTTGGCTGGTGTAGCTATTTCTGCTAATTGCTGGGGTAGTAAAAAATTGAAAGCAAAACCGTCGGCTACTTTTTTTATTTCACCGATTTTAGCCAGCCCCGCTACATCTTTTAAAAAAATTATTTCCACCATAATTTATAACGAATAACAAATTTTTTATCGCCTCTTGGTTTAATCTCCTGGTTTTGCTGCGAGGTAATAATGGTATAACCAGGATGATTTTTAACCATTGTTTAAATTTAAATAATTCTTCCTCTGCCCCTTCTAATTCTAACATGACAGTGCCATCAGCCTGATTTTGTATCCAACCCACTAACTGATGTTGACGAGCGTATTGCCAAGTACGCCAACGAAAACCCACGCCTTGAACTCTACCGGAAAAAATTAAACGATAACGTTTAATCATCTAACTTAAATTTTATTTAAATAACTCTAAAGCTTTGTCTAATTGCGGATCACGGTCGGCATTGTAATCCTCCGGTGTCCTTTTAACTTCTATATCCGGCTTAATACCCACCTTATCAATCTGACGACCTTGGGGAGTAAACCACAAAGCCACAGTTAATTTAATAGACGAACCATCGCGCAGACTCTGATAATCCTGCACCGAACCTTTACCAAAAGTTTGCTCGCCTACCAAGATGGCTTGATGATGATCTTGTAAAGCGCCAGCAACTATCTCGGCTGCCGAAGCAGAACCACCATTAACTAAAACTATAGTAGTTACATCTGACAAACCGCCCGTACCCACTGATTCATACGTATTAATCTGTGGTGGTTGAAATTGTTCTTTCACTATAACTCCCTTAGTAATCCAACGGCTTGCTACTTTAATGGCTTGTTCTAAATAACCACCAGGATTATTACGCAAATCTAAAATTAATCCTTTAGCTCCTTGGCCTGATAGTTTAGTCCAGGCAGCAGCCAATGCTTTATCAGCTTCCTCATTAAAATGTATTAAACGAATATAACCTACTGTTTTGTTTGAATTAGGAAGAGTTTTAACCTCCGCTCGTAAAACATCTACTTTAATCTTTTCCCGAATAATTTCCAATTCCTTAGTCTTACTATCGCCATTGGATAAAATCACTAACTTAACTTTAGTGCCCTTGGCTCCCTTAATCAAACTAACAGCATAGTCTAACGCCATACCATTAGTATCAAAATTATTGATGGCTAAAATTTTATCTCCTGGTCGTAAGCCTGCTCGCTCAGCTGGAGTATTAGGCAAAGGCGCTATAATAACCAAACGATCGTTTTTAATTCCAATTTCTGCCCCAATACCCTCAAAACTACCCGACAATTCTTGATTAAATTTTTGTGTGGTATCCGGATCCATAAAAACAGAATAAGGATCTCGCAAAGAGTCAACAATCCCCGCTAAACTACCATAAAAAAGTTTTTCTTCGGCCACCGGCTGTTGCAAAGCGTGATTCTTAACATAATTCCAAACTGTCCAAAACAAGGAAAAATCTACATCGGCAGATAAACCAGCTGGCGCTTGACGATTAATATTGACTAAACGGCGAAGCGGAGATTTGGTAACGGGTAAATATTCAGCTACGATAAAACCCAAAATAAAAGCTACCGCTGTTAACAAAATGGCTATTTTAAGACGAATGCCTTGTTTTTTTTTGATGGGTGATATAGGCCAATTAACAGTACTCATAAAAACTCTTTTTAGTTTAACATGCGTTTTTTATACTGGTCAAAATTAATCCTGACGCTTAATCTTGGCGCCTACTGCCTGTAATCTTTGCTCTAATTTTTCATAACCACGGTCAACAGTTTCTGCGCCAGCAATAGTAGTAATACCCTCGGCAGTTAAAGCGGCTATAATTAAAGTAGCCCCTGAACGTAAATCATAAGAATTAATATCTCTACCATACAACGGTGTGGGCCCAGTAATAACTACCCGATGAGGATCAGCTACCAAAGCATTAGCTCCCATTTTTATTAACTCTGAAATGTGATTTAAACGACCTTCATATAACGGATCATGTATCAGCGATGTACCATTAGCCTGCGTGGCTAAAACAGCAAACGGCGCTTGCAAATCGGTAGGGAAACCGGGATAGGGTAAAGCTTGTAATTTGAATGACTTCATCTGGCGAGAAGCATTGATAACTAATTCTTGGTGATGGAGTTCAAAACTAATCCCAATCTGTGATAATTTAAGTAAAACAGAATCTAAATGTTCTTTAATAACGGGCTTGATAATAATCTGACCGCGTGTCACAGCGCCTAATACTATCCAGGTGCCAGCTTCTATATTATCAGGAATAATAGTATATTCTCCCCCGTGTAAAGATGATACTCCATCAATAATTAATGTATGAGTACCAATACCAAAAATCTTGGCTCCTAATCGTACTAAAAAATTACACAAATCCTGTACATGTGGTTCGGAGGCTGCCAACTTAATAATCGTCCGACCAGTAGCTAAAACAGCAGCCATAATTAAATTTTCCGTAGCAGTTACAGAAAATTCTGGTAACACAATCTCCGCACCAGTTAATTTATCAACGGTCAATAAATAACGATCCACTCTGGCTTCCACCATGACCCCTAATTGGCGTAAACCTTCCAGGTGTGTGTCCAAAGGGCGATTACCAATAATACAACCGCCCGGTTCTGGTAATTCCACTTTTTTAATGCGCGCTAATAACGGGCCAAAGAGCAAAACCGAAGAACGCATACCTTTAACCTCCTGCGCTGGCAGATTGCTAATATTGATTTTATCCGCCCTAATGATCACCGTCTGACCTTCGCGTTTAACACTCGCCCCCACCGCCATTAATAATTTAAGCATTCGCTCCACATCGCTAATAGACGGCACATTATGAATTACGCATTCCTCTGAAGTAAGTAAAGTAGCGGCCAAAATTGGCGTAGCAGCATTTTTGGCTCCAGGAACTTCAATAACAC
This sequence comes from uncultured Gammaproteobacteria bacterium, assembly GCA_964567515.1. Classification (GTDB taxonomy): domain Bacteria; phylum Patescibacteriota; class Patescibacteriia; order Veblenbacterales; family UBA10138; genus JBBIVB01. The sequence continues at coordinate 4,965 of CAZMMW010000043.1, forward strand.
CCGCTAGCCTGGCGCCTCCTTCTATAACAAACGAACTCATGATAAAATAATAAAGCTAATTAATCAATTATAGTCTACCGCCTAAATTGAAACTTTGGCAAATGCTTATGACTCTTAAATACCGCCGCTCAATTTATATTATCTTTGTTTTGTTATTTATTGGGGCTTCTATTTGGCTGTTATTAACCAGTCAGGGATACGTTTATAATTATACAAAAAATCGTTTTGAACAAACTGGCAGCTTAAAAATTAAAACCGACCCCAGCGGCGCGCATATTATCTTAAATGGTAATAAAATATCGGCTAATACACCTGCCACCATAAAAAAGTTATTGCCTGATAGTTATGAAATAAAACTCCAGTTAGCCGGCTTCCAAGAATATCTACAAAAAACAGAAGTATCTTCTGGCCAGCTAACTCAAGCCACTAGTATTAAATTATGGCCCCAAACACAAACAGGTATCAAACTGACCGAACATGTTGATCAACAATCTACTTTATCTCCTAATAAAAATTTATTAGCGTATACCATCAGTAGCGGTTTAAATTCTGGTTTATGGTTATTAAACTTAACCTCAAGTAAAACTATCCTATTGCAAAGAACTTCAACGGCGCCTATTGATTTTATAGAATGGTCGCCCCGAAGTGATCAATTATTGTTGCGTCAAGAAAAAAATAACTGGACCATTTATAATTTAACTAACAACACCAGCCAACCGCTGGAAGCGCTAAATAACTTCACGGCCACTATCGCGCACTGGTCAGAAAATGATAATAATATTATTTATTTTGCTACTGATCAAGAAATTTACGAACTCAATATTGCTAACAATAAAACCGGTCTATTATGGCGAGTGGCCATACAAGACCTGCGCCATCATAAAAACATAATTTATGCTTTGGTCAAAGAGGGAGCAGGGGTGTTTTTACGTTTACTAAACTTAAAAAATCTACAAATCATACCTCTGTCTACTGAGATTCCCGGCTCCACTGGTTTTATTTTTTTACCTGCTCATAACAACCGCCTGCCTTTGTTGGACACTAACAAACACACCCTCTACTTGTTAACCTCGCCCTTAACCGATCTTAAACCGGTAACTATTATGAACGAGGCGATTAATATTGAGTGGTTAGCATCAACTAATAAACTGCTGTTGTCTAACAATTACGAGGTTTGGTTGTATGACTTAGATAAAGATAAAAAAACATTAATCTATCGAGTTAGCCAGCCACTGCAATTAGCTCGCTGGTTTAATGAAAATTATCTACTTTTAATAACAGGCAAAGATCTTTTAGTTTTAACTATAGATACTTTAAATCAACAACAAAAATGGCTGCTCTCTAATCAGCCAACTAAAATCGACGAGATATTAGTTGACCCAAACCACGATCACCTGCTCATATTGACTGCGGGAAAAATTATACAATTAGACGTCAATTCCCCTGCTGTAGAAATACCCGGCAAAGAAAAAAGTTAATCTGCGTTAAGATTGATTCCGTGTTGCCGTGCTGTTAATAAATTAGCTTTGAGTAGCGAAGCAAAGGTTCCTGCATCAGTCCAGTCACCTGCAAGTTGTGAAAACGTCATTTGGCCTTTCTCAATATAAGCATTATTCACATCGGTAATTTCTAGTTCTCCCCTGCCTGACGGCCTCAAAGATTTAATAATACTAAATACCTGCTGGTCATACAGATAACAGCCAGTTACTGCTAAATTACCAACGGGTTGTTTTGGTTTTTCAATAATTTTAATTATTTTGTCTCCCTGCACTTCAGCCACGCCAAAACGTTCTGGATTTTTTACTCCTTTTAAGAATACGTGGGCGCCTGTGGTGGTTTGAATAAACTTTTTTATACTGACTGATAAGTCATCAGCAAAAATATTATCACCCAAAATTGCTGCTACCGGACCAGAGTCAGCAAAATCTTCTGCTAAACCCAAAGCTTGAGCAATGCCACCCGGTTCATCTTGTAATTCATAAGATAAACGAACACTAAACTCTCTACCTGAACCTAATAAATGCAAAAAGTGTCCGGCGTGTTCTGGTCCGGAAACAATTAAAATATCTTTAATACCAGCCTGGATTAAGGTTTCTAAAGGATAATAAATCATCGGTTTATTATAAACCGGCAATAAATGTTTGTTGGTTACTTTAGTGATGGGCAAAAGTCTAGTACCCAAGCCGCCTGCTAAAATTACTCCTTTCATACCTATAAATAGTATATCCCCCCATTAAATTTTTTCAAATAATTAACAATTTTTATTGGTTTTTTAAAACTAAAAAACCACTAGGCAATCGTCAATATTATATATATCACTTAAAGGCGACCACACAAGTTATTTGAGCAATTTTCATCTGATACAAAAAATTAATTTTAAATTCAAGGGAAATTGAAAACTCATTTTATAATTCACCGCTCGTCATCCTGATCCCAATATCAATTGGGAGAAGGATCTCTGTCTTTTGGTGATTTTTCTTAGAGATTCTTCGGTTGAAACCTCAGAATGACAATCATAAACTTCTTAAGTGTCAAGGTTTTTAAAAGATTTAAAAATTCTAAGATTCTAACTTGCGAGAACGAAAGACAAACCCACAGTCTGAA
>CAZMMW010000044.1:0-7406 GCA_964567515.1 uncultured Gammaproteobacteria bacterium
AATAAATAATGAATAATTATATTTTCTTCTTTAAGACAATTTACTTATAATTAATCTTAGTTTTACATGTATCATCAACTTTATGGTTATACTAAAATAAGATTATGAAGAAAAAACTCGGTTTTACCTTGATTGAATTACTAGTAGTCATATCTATAATATCTCTTTTAGCTACGATTGTTTTTGTGTCAATCAATGAGCAACGCAAAAAGGCACGAGACGCCAAAAGAATAGCCGATATTCAACAGATCAACAAAGCTATTCAAATGTATATAACCGATAATGGTCATCCGCCATATTTAGGAGGCAATTGTTCTGCTGATAAACCAGATAATGGTTGTTATGCCGATACCGTCGGACACTACCTGACTGAACTCCAACAAGAATTAAGACCATATATAACAATACCTCAAGATCCCTGCGGTCAAGCTTGTAATGTGGGGGACGACCGGGCTTCTTATCGTTATGTAGCTCCCGGCGGTGTGGCTGCGTGGTGTGAGGGAGTATCTTGTGGTAGTACTACAAGTGAATTAGATCAAATGTATCTGATCTGGGCTGTAGTCTTGGAAACAAACATCCAAGGCGGCAGAATCAATAATGCCTTACCCTCTTTCTCGTTCTAACTAACATGACCAATAAAATCATTAAATATGGCAGCGGTATAACAGCCGTTTTTTTATTGTTATTATTGTTAGAATACTATCAAAACATCAGCTTACCATTCTTACATAGTTTAATTAATTTATTTGCCGGTGGCAGAAGTTATATCAAAATTTATTTATTTATAATATATCTAATATTCCTTTGGTCTATTGGCATGTTTTTACCAAACAAGACTAAGATTAATAACATCTTTTCTAAAAAAATAGTTGTAGTTTTATTGTTTATCGGCCTATACATTAGCAATATTATTACCACTTTAATACTATATAGAAATTACGAGGTCGATTTTAATCAACACATAACCATCTTTAGTCCGGATAATATTACCTCTACTAAACTCTTTCATAGTCATGTATTCAAAGGACTAACTGCTTTTGTTATTAAACTCTTAGGTTTAAACCCTTTACCAAATATTGATGCTGGCGATGGTTTTCTCTATCTATTACCAACCTCTTTGTTTATTATAGTGGGATTAGTACTCCTCTTTTTGTTCATCTATATTATTTTCTATTATTTAATCAGTCTACGTGATCTAAAGAACCCACGGAGATTAACCTATACCATAATCTATAGCATTATCACATTTAGTTTATTTAAAAATGTAGTAGATGGCGGTTTACTAAACTCAGAAACAATTGTTAGTTTGATTTTTTTAATCATTGTTTTATTCGCTGACAAAATAACTTATAAACTCGGGTTGCTAATTGTTGCTGGCTATTTAGCCTTATATTCAATCTCATATAACCACGGTTTTTGGTTAAACAATCAGGATTTCTTCTATCAAATTCGTCACTTAACAGCTTACGCGGCTTCGTTAAGCGTTTTGTATTACTACTATCTTAACGGCGCTAAAAACCGCTTACTAAAAGAATTAGTCTGTCTAGCTATGCTCTTAATCATAATATCAATAAAAAATGATTTGGTTATTATACAATATCGCTCTATTACTATCACTGCAAAAAGTAACGCCACCTTAGCCACTTACGAAAACACTGACAGTCATGAATATCAATTAAAACATAAGGTAGGTAATCTAAATTTTTATGGTATTGTACCAGATGGTTCTATTAAAGTAGCAGAGGTTTTAAAAACTTTTCATTTATTGGATAATTATTATCCTATCAGTATTCCCTGGATAACATGTTTACCATATGGCAAACCAACAGAATTTAGCTTTGATATTATTTCCTGGCAACAACTAGATCACAATCTAAAATTCTCTGATAAAATTTATATAAAAAAGTTTGAAAACAAATCTCATGATATTTTATATCGTTATCACCTCTCTTTGGCTATCCATAATTGTTTACCTCGTACCCTGAATGTTATACATGAAATAATAAAGACGGCTGGTGGCAAGGTTTTTATTATTAATAATTTGAAAAACGAATGACCCCAGAATTGATAATAAAAATAATGTTTTTTGTCATACCCTGCTGGTTAATCAACCTGGTTTTAAATGTTCTAGGTTTTGTTAAAAAACATAATCAATTCATCAATCAACACGATCGGCCTTTGGATGGTGAAAAAATATTTTTTGATCAAGAAAGATTATTAGGTAAATCCACCACGATCTTAGGTTTATTTGTAGCCATCGCTAGTGGTGTATTAATTGAAATCACTTTAACCAGCTGGTGGGTTGGTTTAATAAAAGGATTGCTAGTTTACTTTGGCCATGCTATTGGCAGTTTTATTAAAAGACGATTTCATAAAAAAGATGGGGAATTTATGATATTGATTGACCATGGAAATTATATCATTATCTGTGGCTTATTCTTTATATTATGGAATATGATAGATCTAAAAGTGTTCATTGTTTCCCTCCTGTTAACTTATCTACTACATCCTATTGTTTGTTGGGTAAGTTTTAAACTTCATTTGCGTGAGTCAAAATTATAGTTTTAAACAATGAACTTAAAATCTAAAACACTATAAAAAGACTAACTTATATCAGTTCCTAGATCAAAACCAAATTATTTATTTTTATCAACTTGTAAATAAAATTTGTAAGGTAAACGCAATGTATAATAGCGTCTATCAATATATCTACAAGAGCTAAAAAATGATGCCAAAAAGAGACCTAACAAAGGAAAAAACACCAACTCTTGCTGATGTTCACTCTTACTGGCTCCAGGGGAGGAATTCTCCGCCATAGCGCGGACACGACCAAGCACTTAATCCGTTCGCCTATGGCGAAACTATACCCTAAAAACAAAACACCCCCACAGCTCCGAGGGTGGGATTCGAACCCACGACCAATCGCTTAACAGGCGACTGCTCTACCACTGAGCTACCTCGGAGCCTTGGGGGTGTTTAACAATAATCTTCTTTATAAACTCTCTGCCAACACCGGACTTCAAATATTTTTCCCTTTTCATAGCTTTGGAGTGCCGTGTAAATTCTTCGCTATAAACTAAAAACCCGGCCCGATATACTTATTGGTATAGGTAGATAATCCATTATCGTGCTCAAAAATATGCCGATTAATATTATTTGTCTGGCCGACATAAATTTTACCCGATGGATTTTTAATAACGTATACAAAGTATTTCATACTTACTCTGGCACCTGTCCGCCGTGGCGGACTACCCAGGAATGTTATATTAATTTTTAAAAGAAAGTTTCTACTATCGTAATCAAACTAGGACTTAAATAACTTACACTACTTTTAATAATCTTTCAACTTTCTCATACCCACGTGATCCTGAATTTTTTCTAGCGCCTTGGCTTCAATCTGTCTAATACGCTCACGAGTAACACCAAATTCCTGACCTACTTCCTCCAAGGTGTGAGAGACGCCATCTAACAAACCAAAACGCATTTCCAATATTTTTTGTTCCCTAGGAGTTAATTCTTTAATTACCTCGCGCACATGATCACGTAATAACTGCATGGCGGCTGATCTGTCAGGAGAAATAGTTTTAATATCCTCTATAAAATCACCCAGAGTGGAGTCTTCCTCATCTTCACCTACAGAAGTTTCCAAAGAAACTGTTTCCTGGGAAATTTTTATAATATGATGAATTTTTTCCACCGTTTCACCCATTTCCGCAGCAATTTCCTCGGGCAAAGGTTCGCGGCCCAAATCCTGAATCAACTGCCGTTCTACTTGTTGAAAACGATTGATAGTTTCCACCATATGCACAGGAATACGAATGGTACGGGATTGATCAGCCAAACTACGAGTGATGGCCTGCCTAATCCACCAAGTAGCATACGTAGAAAATTTATACCCTTTACGATGATCAAATTTTTCTACTGCCCTAAACAAACCTATATTTCCTTCCTGAATTAAATCTAGTAATGATAATGACTTTCCGGTAAACTTTTTGGCAATAGATACCACTAAACGTAAGTTGGCCTCAATTAATTTTTGTTTAGCTTCTTGATCGCCTTTTTCTTTACGCTTAGCCAACGTGACTTCTTCTTCGGTTTTTAACAACGGCACTTTACCTATTTCTCGTAAATACATCTGAATAGAATCTCCGGAGATTTCTGATAAATCATACATTTTTTTCTCAGTAGAAATACCGGCCCGAGACAATAATTTATCTCTTTTATCACTTATGTCCAGAATACTTCCTTCTGTTTCAATAATCTGTGTGCCTTGTTGGTCTAACCTGTCCAAAAAATCATCATAAATATCAGTATATTCTTCAATTTCAGGAAACGCTGCCAGCAATTCATCCTCGGTAACAAAACCACGCACTCGCGATTTATCAGCTAGTTTATTTAGTTCTTCCTCCGCTGGCGTTGCTACTATCAAACGACGTCGTGTTTTGTTTAATTTAACCTTACCCTTAGCCTTTAATGACTTTTTCTTGGGTTTAACTTTAGTTTTCTTGATTGGTTTCTTTTTGATCATGGTTAAGATGTGATAATTTGGCTAAAGCCTGACTTAAATCATTAAATTTTTCTAAGAACTGCACTAAATTTTGTTGATTACCATCACTTTCTGCTTGTTTAATCTGTCCTGATACTACTTTCAATTGCCTAGTTAAATATAAATGCTGTAAAGAATCCAATAATATAGAAAGTTCTTGCGACAACTCATCTTCTTCTCTGCCGCTAAACTCCTGCTCAGCCCTCAACCATAAACTTTCTACTAATTTTATTAGATCAGCCTCTGATGCAAGTTCCTGTTTGAAAGCATCTAAATCTAGCTGCTTTCTCTCAGTATAAAAGACCAATGTCCTCCTGTAAAGATCCACTAATTCCATCGGATGCAACACCTCCGGCGCCAGTTTCTTTCCCACATATTCTAAATGATCAGGAAGGTACAATATTATAGATAATAGACGTTCTGATAATAATTGTTGTCTGTCGATAGTAGAGGTGATACTAACTTCAATCCTATCAACTTCGCCATAAGTAGGAGTAGGTTTGGTAAAAGAAGCAAAACGTTCTCGTAAACTACGGTCGTCAATGCCGAATTTCTGACTGGCTTGTTTTAAATAATAATCTTTTTCAACTGGATCTGATAACTTAGCTATGGCCTGCAATATTTTTTGAGCAGCTTGTTTTTTTCCTTCACGAGTATTGATATCAACTGCTTTCAATATTGTATCCATGGTATAATCGCCGATTGGTTTAGCCTCCTTGATCATCTGTTTAAATTGTGTTGATTCTTTTCTAGCCCAAGTATCAGGATCCTCGCCCGCAGGCAAAGAAATAACTTTCACTTCCATCTCCGCCTGCAAAGCAATATCAATACCGCGCTCAGAGGCTGACTGTCCAGCCAGATCAGCATCAAAAGCTAAACGTAATTCTTTGGTATATCTTTTAAGTAATTTCACTTGTTCTCGGGTTAAAGCAGTGCCTGAAGTAGAAACAACATTAGTAATACCAGCCTGCCAACAACCTATAACATCCATATATCCCTCCACTAAAAGCGCGTAACCGGTTTCTTTGATATAACTTTTAGCTTTGTCTAAATTATAAAGCACCAAACTTTTGTTATACACTGGACATTGCGGTGAATTCATATATTTTGGTTCGTTGGTTTCTATTTTAATCATCCGCCCGCCAAAACCAATGGTCCGTCTATGAATATCGGCTATGGGAAACATTATGCGATCGCGAAATTTATCATAAAAAGTACCTTTGGTATTTTTGGTTATTAAACCAACTAATAACATTTCCTCCGTAGTGTAATTTTTAGTTTTTAAATATTTAACCAGCGCTTCCCAATTATCAGGAGCATAGCCTAGATGAAAAGTTTTAGCTATGTCAATATCAATACCTCTCTTTTTTAAATAATCGCGAGCCGTTTGTGCCGAGGGAGATTTTAATAATTGCTCATGCCAATAATCATCCGCTGCGGCCACCAATTCCAAAAATCTGGTGCGCTTGCCCGATTCTTTAAAATCCTGCGGTTTGATTTCTATATTGGCTTTGCGCGCCAAAATCTCCAAAGCTTCGGGAAAATCAACATTCTCCATTTTTTCAATAAACTCAAATATATCACCACCCAAGCCACAGCCAAAACAATGCCAAATCTGCTTTTCTCGATGCGCCATAAAACTAGGGGTTTTTTCATGATGAAAAGGACACAAACCTTTAAAGTTCTGCCCTGATTGCTTTAGCCGGACATATTCACCGATAACATCAACGATGTCTAATTGCGATTTAATTTGTTCTACTGGCGATGGCATATAAATAAATTATACTAAATCAATTTAATTAATATAAATCGATGATCTATTGCTAAAACCAACTAAAAAGTTTAGCAATAAAGAGAATATAAATAGATAAGTAAAACGCCCCTTCCCACATATGGATTCTCCTAGAAATACCAGAAATTATAAATAAAAATGTAGCTAAAGCCATTGTGGGAACGCCAATAGCAAAAGTCTGACTATCTACATCCAAAACGCGACATAACCCTGGCAGGCCAACTACTACTAAAATATTAAAAACATTAGAACCAAAAATATTACCTAAAGCTATCTCTGGTTTTTTCTGCCAAGCAGCCTTGGCTGAAACTAAAAATTCTGGTAAAGAAGTGCCTACAGCGACGGCAGTAATAGCAATAACACCGGTTCCAATATTTAAAATGGTAGACAGATTAACCAAAGCATCAATAAGATACTTAGCGCCAAAAACTAAACCGATAATACCTACGACTAAAATAATAAAATCTTTTACAATCAACTTAGGGCGTGTAACTTTATCTTTCTTATGAGCAGTAATATGACCTCTCCTTTCCTGAGGCGAAGACAGAACATCAATAGTCTCTTGGGCCTCATCAACATCTTTATGTAGAATAGTATAAAGCAAATAAACGCCATAAGTTATAAGCATTAACAAGGATTCTCCAAAAGTGACTTGTTTATCCCAAATTACACCCAAAAATAAAACGGTACTGATGGCTAAAAGCGGTAAATCTAAATCTATTAAACTTTTAGTAATTATCAAGCGTCTACCAATAACAGCTGCAATACCAACGATTAATAAAATATTGGCAATATTAGAACCAATAGCATTAGCAGCTACCACATCAGTAACACCTTTAAAAGCGGCTACTAAAGAGGAGACGAGCTCTGGAAAAGAAGTGCCGATACCAACAATAGTTACGCCAACTATAAAAGGAGAAAGACCAATTGCCAACCCTATCTTTTCAGCACTAATAATAAGCCAATCTGCTCCTTTTACTAATATAATTAATGAAACAAAGAAAACGATTATCCAAAATATGAGCATAGTATTTTAATTTATTGTTTATTAATAACAAATTTTGGCGG
>CAZMMW010000045.1:0-7214 GCA_964567515.1 uncultured Gammaproteobacteria bacterium
ACACCTGTTACCATACACCTTATCAAGTGTTACCATATGGTGTTAACTGTACATACTATTGACACCTGTTATGATATAAGATAATGTTAAGTATTAAAAGCTAAAATAAAAATTAAAAAGGAAAATGCTATGTTACTCATTTCTACTCTTTTATCTATTGGCATAGCAATGCTATGCCATAAAAAGTTCCTTCAAACAAAAAGACCATTATGGAGGTACCTTGGGGCGCTATGGGCTATAAGCGCCATGCTCAAGTCCTTTAGTGTAATCCATGACTGGGTGATGTAATATCATCACCTTTATATTCCAATCCATAATAAATTGTGGATTGAATAACAAAAAGAACTTCTTCAAAGCGTTCGCGAAAGTGAATGCTTTTTTATTTTGCTATATTATTCGTCATGGCGATGGATCCTGCCTGTAACGGAAGACTTGAAGCAATCTATAAAAAATTATTTTTGGATTCCCGATCAAGTCGGGAATGACAGGATGAGACGAGAATGACAAGAAGAGCTAGAATGACAGTTACTAGTGTACCGATCATAGGTACTTTAAAGTAAGTCTATTTACATTTGTTGCCATTCTTGCATATTGTTATGTTAAAATGAATATATTATACCCAGCAATACAACCATGCTTTAAGTTCACCCCGTACCAGAGCTAAGGCTCGGTACAGGACTTCGCTACAAAACTATATTATTAATCCAGTAAAGTATATCTTAAGTCTTTATCATTAAACTCTTGGTATCGGGGTTCGCTCAAGCCAAAATACGCTACCCCCCACATTTATTATGTTTTACCATTATCAATCTAATTATTTAGCCATCTACCGTACTCGCTTATTTTTTTGGCGAGCAAGGTTGATATACTGGGTATGAAAGAACTACCTAAAGCTTATATTCCAGCTGATTATGAAAAGGAAATTTACAAGGTATGGGAATCGTCTGGCTATTTTAATCCTGATAACCTGCCCCCCGAAGTTTTAGCAAAAACGAATCAACCATTCTCAATCAGTCTGCCTCCACCTAATGCTACTGGGGTGTTACATCTTGGGCATGCTACAATGCTAGCTATTCAAGATTTAATGGTTCGTTTTAATAGAATGCTAGGTAAAAAAACCCTGTGGTTACCGGGTACTGATCATGCGGCTATCGCCACTCAAAATGTAGTGGAAAAAAATCTTTGGGAACAAGAAAAGAAAACTCGTTTTGATTTAGGACGCGATGTTTTTATAGCTAAGGTAAATAAATTTGTTGAGGAATCAAAAAATACTATCCATACACAAATGCGTAGTATGGGCGTTTCCTGTGATTGGTCGCGAGAGCGCTACACCCTGGATAGCGGTTTGTCACAAACCGTACAACAAGTATTTGTCAAAATGTATCGTGATGGATTAATTTACCGCGGTAACAGAATTGTTAATTGGTGCTATCGCTGTGGCACTACCTTAGCTGATGATGAAGTAGAATATAAAGAATCACTGGGCAAACTTTATTATATTAATTATGGTCCGCTGATTGTGGCCACTACCAGACCAGAAACTAAAATTGGCGACACAGCGCTGGCGGTTAATCCTGATGATGCTCGCTATAAAAATTTAGTGGGGCAAGAATTGGAAGTAACTTTAGGAAAAGTTAAAGTCAAGGTCAAGGTTATAGCTGATAAAATTATTGATCAAAATTTTGGTTCTGGTGTCGTGGGGGTTACCCCAGCTCACAGTTTAGTGGACTTTGAATTAGCACAAAAACATCATCTACCACTAAAACAAATCATCGGATCGGACGGTAAAATGACAACCGAAGCTGGAGCTTATGCTGGATTACCTATTAAAGAAGTGCGACAACAACTTTTGACAGATTTAGGAGATAAAATAGAAAAGATTGAAGATTATAAACATAATTTATCCATTTGTTATCGCTGCGGTACGCCAGTAGAACCCCTACCCTCCAAGCAATGGTTCGTGGCGGTGGACAAACCTTTTAAGATCGGTTGGTTTAAAAAAACCACACTTAAAAAATTAGCCATTGAGGCGGTAAAATCTAGCGAGATTAAAATAATTCCTGAACGCTTTGCTAAAGTCTATTCCCATTGGATGGATAATCTGCATGATTGGTGTATCTCGCGGCAAATTTGGTTTGGGCACAGAATTCCTGTTTGGTATAAAAATAAACTCAAAACTGAAGATATTTATGTTGGAATTGAAACTCCACAAGGTGAAGGGTGGCAACAAGATCCCGACACTCTAGACACTTGGTTTTCTTCTGCTTTATGGACTTTTTCCACGCTTGGCTGGCCTGAACAAACTAAAGACTTTAAAACTTTCCACCCCACTTCGGTAATGGAAACTGGCTACGATATTTTATTTTTCTGGGTAGCTAGAATGATTTTAATGACGCAATATACCACCGGCCAAATACCTTTTAAAACAGTTTACTTGCATGGTTTGGTGCGCGATAAACAAGGCAGAAAAATGTCCAAATCTTTGGGTAATGGTATTGATCCGATTGAAATGATAAATAAGTATGGCGCTGATGCCTTACGACTCTCCATGATAGTTGGCACTGCGCCAGGACATGATTTTCGGCTTTATGATGAAAAAATAGCCGGCTATAGAAATTTTGTTAATAAACTCTGGAATATCAGCCGTTTTATTTTATTAACAATTAAAGACGTCTCTGTTGCCGGAAAACCAGAACCCAAGACATTAGCTGACCAATGGATTTTATCGCGTTTAGAAAATATTGCCACAGAAGTTACTAATCATCTTACCAAATTTGAATTTTCATCGGCAGCAGAGAAGCTTTATGATTTTACCTGGCATGAATTAGCCGACTGGTATTTGGAAATTGCCAAAATTGAAAATGAGAAAAAACAAACCTTGGTTTTTATCTTGCAAACTATTTTAAAACTTTGGCATCCTTTTACGCCTTTTATTACCGAAACTATCTGGCAGGAGACCTTCAAAGGTGAGAATCTGTTAATGATTCAAACTTGGCCTAAAATTTCTGGCTATCATAATGAGGCAGCAGAAAAAGATATGGCCGAAGCACAAAAGATTATTACTTTAATCCGCAACTTCCGCGCGGAAAATAAAATAGCTAAAGACAGAGTTTTGGAATGTGCTATTATCTCAGAAAAAAATCAAAAATCTATAACTCAATACCAAAATTTGATTACTGGTTTGTATACCAAAATAGTTTTATCTGAAAAATATCAAAATGATTGGATAAAGATAAATAATAATGAGGTTGACTTATATTTTAATTTATAATATAATAATTAACTATTATGCGACGTGAACTATTTATCGAACATGAAGAAATTGCTGAAACAGTAATCAAAGAAAAAGAAAGACTAGAAATGGTTCATGATTTAATACAAGAACTTTTAGATAATCACGTAGAAATTGGGCGAGGAAAATTAAGTGTAATTAAGAAGTTTCCCGATAATGATAAATATAAAAACTTCTGTGTAAAAGAAATCACCGGCCCAAGCTCTCCATACTACTTCAATGACATATATATAGAAATGCGTAGACAAGCAGAAGCTTTCAAATTAGGTATTCGTGTGCCAGAACCATTTTTAACCGCTACCCCAACAGAAGGTAAAGAATTTTTTGTGATGGAGACTATAGAAGGATGTAGTCTAGAGGATATAGTGGCCAAAAATATAAACTTACCAGATAATTTTAATCCTGAAATATTCTGGAATAAAATAAAAAAGATGTTAGAGATAATGCATAATAATAATCTCTACCATCGAGATATCCATCTAGGTAATATTATGATTGAGTGGAAAACCGGGAATCCTGTACTGATTGATTTTGGTAATGCCGGAACAGGATTTGGTTTAGAAGATCCTTATAACGAAATAGAAAGTCTACGCGGAGAAGTATTTCGTTTTCCAGAAGATATTGAAAGTTTACGTCAAATCAAAAACAAATTTAATCAACACTTGACAGAAAAAAATAGATAGTTTAAGATGATTAATTCAAAATAAATATATGTCAATAAAAATAGGAGATCATATGGCAAAAATCAAGATAGCTGCTACTTTTGAAGAAAAGGTAATTAAAATAGTCAGAAGACTAATTCAGGAAGGTGGCAATGAGGCAATTTTAGATCCACAGCGTTTTCCTTATTTAAAAGTAGTTATAAGTGAACAAAAACCAACTAAAGTTAAACTAATAACTACTATTCCAGTTCCACCGGATTTAAAAGAGTCTCTTACCAACAAAGATATCTATATAACGACAAAAGATTAGTTATCCAAAAATAATAATAGCCACCATCAACACAACGGTGGCTATTATTTCATTCCGCTTGAGCAAAGACTTCGGCTAAACTAGTAATGCCCTGCAAAGCTTTTAAGACGCCGTCTTGTACCATAGTTATCATACCGCCGGCTATAGCCATCTCCTCCACTTTTTGTTCCGCCGCATTAGTTTCTAGCATCACTTTTTCTATTTCTGGAGTGACAGTTAAAATTTCATAAATACCAATACGTCCTCGGTATCCAAGTTTACCGCAGGCCTCACAGCCCTTGCCTTCATAAAATTTTAATTTGTTTAAATCCACTTGATAACCCGCATCTTTGGGCACGGCAGCTAAAATCTTCTTAACCCTAGCCAAAGTCTCGCTATCTAACTGAGTTTCTTGTTTACATTTAGGACAAAGTCGTCGCACCAAACGCTGGCCAATCACCACATTTAAAGAAGGTGCTAATAAAAATGATTTAACTCCCATAGATAAAAGACGAGGCACGGCGCCGGCAGCGGAGTTAGTATGAATAGTAGATAACACTAAATGTCCGGTTAAGGCGGCATTAACTGCAATTTCGGCAGTCTCTGGATCGCGAACTTCTCCCACCATCACAATATCCGGATCTTGTCGCAAAATGGACCGCAAACCCGAAGCAAAATTATAACCCTTAGTATGATCGACCTGACTTTGGTTTACTCCTTTTAATTTATATTCTATAGGATCTTCCAGGGTGATAATTTTACTGTCAGGCTGATTTAATTTATTTAAAATAGCATAAAGAGTAGTGGTTTTTCCGCAACCAGTAGGACCAGAGGTTAAAATTAAACCATTTGGCCGCTCTACTTGTTTTTTTAATATATCATAAGATTTGCCTTGCAAGCCCAAATCATCAAAAGATAATCCGGTAGCAGACGAACGAAGAAGGCGCATCACTGCTGACTCGCCAAAAGCTGTGGGGATAGTAGAAACACGCACATCAATTTTGTCTTTAGTTAAAACAATGGTAAATCTACCATCCTGCGGTTGAGACTCTACATTAAGTTTTAATTTGGATAATAATTTAAGACGAGAAATCAAAGCTCGCCAGGATTTGCGTGAAATTTCCGCCACCGTATAAAGCAAACCGTCAAGGCGATAGCGTACTTTAATATCCTGTTCTTCTGCTTCCACATGAATATCAGTAGCACCTAAATCTAAAGCTCCGGAAATAATAATAGTCACCGTTTGCGACATGTTGGCTTGGCGCAACAACTCATTAACTTTTTTAAAATCTTTTACTGCGCCTTGGTACTTGGCCATCTCTTGTTCAGTAATTAAAACTCCGCCACTAAATTCTTTTATTTTAACCAAACCGGCATAATGCTTCACACCCATATCAAAACTGTGCCGGGAAATCATATATAACACATAATTAGCAGGATGATCCAAGGCCAACTTCTTTAAATAATCTGACAAATCGGCTCTTTTAGGTTCAATGGCGCCTAGACGCACTTCTCCCTCGTTAAATAAAATAGGTAATAAATTATATTTACGCGCCTCCTCTTCTGACATTAAAGTTAACGCCTCTTGGGAAATAGGAAAATGAGCCAAATCAATATAAGGCAAACCTTCCTGATCGGCCTTAAGGCGCGTTTCTTTTTCTTTTTGGGCAATATCCAAATCAGACATTTTATGTGCCAGCTGGGATGACACTTCTTCCGAGGCTATTTTTAATTTAACTGTCATAAATCTCTACCTTTACTTTAAATCCTGGCAAATTTTCTGACAAGAAAACTTCCGTCCTTTATGAAAAGGACCGATTTTCAATAAAAAGTTTATTTTACCGACTTGGTTTTGTTTTTTTTCTTACCAACAAACCATCGCTCTAGATGACAAGGCACTTCGTCAGTCAAACGAATTAATTTAGCCAAAGCTGTACCCTGAATTAATTTGTCAAACAATAAAATCCAAGCTAAATATTGGAACACGCCATAACCTATACCAACAAACAATATCAAAACCAAAGAAGGTAATAATTTTAAGAAGATAGCAAAACTAGGCTGCAGAGCCATCACGGCTATTAAGGTAATGAGGTTGCTCGGTAAAAATGCGTAAATCACAATTCCTAAAGCCAAAAAAGTCACCGCTAAAATAATGGACATTTCTAGACTAACCAACCAATTACGGAAAAATAAATTCATACCACGCTCTAACGCTTGCCACCAATAATCTTTTTCTAGCACCACATAGGCCACGGCATATCTAATGACAAAAATTAAAATTAAAGACAAGGGTACAAAAATAATAAAAGAAATTATGATCAACCAATTAAAACTCCAGCCATCATCTGGCCGGGCTAAGAAAGAAATCAAAAACGGCAAAGCAGAAATTACTAACAAAAGATAAATTATCAACTTGGCTAAAATGTTAAGCCACAAAACTGACCAAAAATTACTAATACCGGATTTTAAACTAGAACCAAAATTAGCCGGCTCGCCACGGCCCAAACGCCCAGCTGCTTCAACTAAAGCTACTTGTGAAACGATCACTAACCAAATAAAAAATAATACTACAGCAGCGCCAGCTGCGGCCATAATTACGGTCAAAGTCATTGGTTGTTCTAATAGACGAATAAAACCACTAAGGACATAATTTATTTCTTGAGTATAAATTATCTGCTTTAAAGCCACCACTAAGTCAACTTGTGTAATTAATTTGTTAAAAGATGACAAAACAGCCGTATATTCACCAGTACCTGCGGCTACTGAGGCAAAAATACCAAAAAACCACAGCCAAGGACGCTGCCACATCAAATGCCACGCCCGATTTAAAACATCACGATAAATATGCATAATTTTATTCATTTTAAAGTTAAAAATTACCTTTTTATTATACACCTTGACAAAAAATCAAGCCAATGAATAGTTTACATTACATGGTGACACTTCTCTAGTACAATGGTGACACATGTTA
>CAZMMW010000046.1:0-7186 GCA_964567515.1 uncultured Gammaproteobacteria bacterium
ACATGGTCAGCTCCTTTCTTTGATTTGTTTAACATGTGTGATTTAACAGCAGGGCTAAGTTTTGTTACTTATTTGTTTATTTATAGCTTATCCCTACTAATTCAGCCAAAACCCTTTAGAATAACCATGTCTTGACCAAATTAGTAAGGATAAAGCATAGATTGTCAAAGAACACTTTATCATAGTCCTTGGGCCTGATTTTGTCAAGCCCAAGTTGCCATCGTATATCAAAGTATGGTAAAACAAAAAAAGTAACCTCTATGGCCAAACAGTTAGTCATTGTGGAATCGCCTACCAAAGCTAAAACCATTAGCCGATTTTTGGGTAATGATTTTTTGGTAGTGTCTTCTTATGGTCATGTGCGCGACCTGCCTAAAAATAAATTAGGGGTAGATGTGAAACATAATTTTGAACCGAAATATATTGTACCCACTAAAGCTAGAAAAGTGGTCACCGGACTAACCCAAGAAGCTAATGATGCTCAGACCATCTATTTTGCTACTGACGAAGACCGTGAAGGTGAAGCTATTAGCTGGCACTTAATACAATTAATTAAACCAGCTGATAATAAAATTAAACGCATAGTTTTTCATGAGATTACACGGGAAGCTATTATAGAAGCCTTAGCCAACCCGCGCACCATAGATATTAATCTGGTTGATGCCCAGCAAGCACGGCGAGTCTTAGATAGATTAGTGGGCTATGAACTATCGCCTTTTCTTTGGAAAAAAGTAGCCAAAGGTTTATCTGCTGGACGAGTGCAATCAGTAGCAGTAAGACTGATAGTAGAAAGAGAACGTGAAATCAAAAATTTTGTCAGCCAAGAATACTGGACCATTGGAGCTGACTTAACTACTGATCATAAAAAATTTCAGGCTGATTTAACTAAATTCAACAACACAGCTCTAGAAAAATTTTCTTTAACACACCAAGACAAAGCCGAAGAAGTGATAAGCATCTTAAAACAAGCTACTGGTTGGCACATCACTAATATTAACAGTAAGACAACTAAACGCACCCCTCCAGCGCCATTCACTACCTCAACATTACAGCAAGAGGCTCACCGTCGTTTAGGCTTTTCTGTTAAACAAACTATGATGCTGGCACAAAAACTGTATGAGGGTATTGAATTAGGCAACGAAGGATCAATTGGTTTAATCACTTATATGAGAACCGATTCTATTAATCTTGCTCAAAAATTTTTAACTGAGGTTCAAGATTTTATTAAGCAAACCTGGGGCGAGATGTATGCTTTGCCTAAGCCTCGTTTTTATAAAAATAAATCTAAAAACGCTCAAGAAGCGCACGAGGCCATCCGCCCTACTCATGTGACTAGAGATCCAGACTCTATCAAAAAATATTTAGATCCGCGCGAATATAAATTATATAAATTAATCTGGCAACGAGCGGTAGCTTGTCAAATGATTGAAGCCTCTATAGAAAATACTACTTTGGAAATTAATGATCACCGCCAACAGCATCTCTTCAAAGCAACGGGACAAAAAATGATGTTTGATGGTTGGCTTAAATTATCTTTTGATAAACAAGAAGACAATGTCCTGCCTCAACTTAACATTAATGACCAAGTGGTTTTAATTAAACTGCTGCCGGAACAGCATTTTACCGACCCGCCAGCTAGATACAATGAAGCTACTTTAGTTAAAACCTTAGAGGAATATGGTATTGGACGGCCATCTACTTACGCTCCGACAATTTCTACTATTATTGAACGTGGTTATGTAGAAAAAGCAGAACGTCGCTTAAAACCGACTGATCTAGCTATGTTGATTAACGATTTATTAGTAGAACATTTTCCAGAAATAGTTGATTATGCGTTCACTGCCACCTTAGAACAACGGCTTGATGATATTGCTACTGGCAAACAAGCCTGGGTGCCGGTGATCGAAAGTTTTTATCTGCCTTTTAAAGGACATTTAAATAATAAAGAAGTAGAAATTTCTAAAAAAGATATCGTGAAGGAACGCGAGTTGGGGATTGATCCAGTTACTGGTTTAAACATAAAAGTACGTTTAGGTAGATTTGGACCATATATACAGCTGGGTGACGGGGACAAAGACAAAAAACCAAAATTTGTTGCTATACCGCGTGGTATAAATATGGAAGAAATAACTTTGGCGCAAGCTAGAGAATTGTTATCTTTGCCGCGACTAGTAGGCACAACCCAAGACGGCCAAGAAATAACTGCCGGCTTGGGACGTTTTGGACCATATATAAAAAAAGGTAATGAATATCGCTCGTTGAAAGAACCTGATAATATGTTAACTATCGACTTAAATCGAGCACAAGAAATATTTGCCACTCAACTACCCCGCAGCGGTACTATTGCCGAATTAGGTAATGATGATCAGGGTAATAAAATAATAATCAAAGCTGGGCGTTTTGGCGTTTATGTAACAAACGGCGCAGTAAATGCTACCATCCCTAAAAATATTGACCCACGCACAGTCACTTTGACCGAAGCTATCACACTGATAGAAAAAAAGACGATTAATCCTAAAGGCGGACGAAAAAAGAAAGCCTAAGCTTGTTTTTTACTCAAGATTAATTAACTAGAGTTAGTTTTTTGTTGAGAAAATTTTTATATTGAATAAAACCATGTTTTATGATAAATTAAACATTACTAACCTTCTATGCATACTTTTTCTGAACTAAAAAAATTAGTTCAACAAAATAATCCCGGGCTAGATATGACTATGCTCGACTTAGCTTATGATTTTGCCAATCAAGCCCATGCCGGACAAAAAAGACTAGATGGTTCAGATTATATTCAACACTCATTAGAAACAGCTTACGCGCTAGCTAATTTTAATTTGGATCTAGATACGATTATGGCCGGCCTGCTACATGATGTACCGGAGGACACTGCTATAACCTTAACCGAGATTGAAAAAAATTTTGGTAAAGGTGTTGCTAAATTAGTTAGCGGTATTACTAAACTAGGTAAATTAAAATATCGAGGACTAGAACGTTATGCAGAAAATTTACGTAAAATGTTTGTGGCTATGGCTGAAGATATCAGAGTGATCTTTATTAAATTACTAGATCGTCTACATAATTTAGAAACACTAAATGTCTTACCGCCAGTTAAACAACAACGTATTGCCCGCGAAACCCTGGAAATTTATGCCCCGATTGCCAACCGCCTAGGTATGGGAATGTTAAAAGGAAAATTAGAAGACGCCGCTTTTAAATATGTTTATCCGGAAGAATACTTATGGACTTTAAAAACTGCCAGTGAACGCTATGAAACCCAAAGAAATATTGTAAACAAAATGATCAAGGAAGTGAGAACTCTACTTAAAGACAATCGGATTGAGACAATACATGTTGGCGGACGGGTTAAACACCTGTTTAGTTTATATCGTAAATTATTGCGTAAAGATATGGATATTAATAAAGTATATGATTTAGTAGCCTTAAGGGTGGTGGCTAAAGACGTAGCTGCTTGTTATCAAGTTTTAGGATTGATTCATAGCCAATGGAAACCAATGCCCGGCCGAGTTAAAGACTATATTGCCCAACCCAAACCCAATGGTTATCGCAGTTTACATACTACTGTTTTTGGTAAAAACGGGGCTGTTGTGGAATTCCAGATTAGAGATATAGCTATGCACGAAACCGCTGAATATGGTGTTGCGGCTCATTGGCACTTTAAAGAAGGGGTGTTCAAAAAAAACAGCTTAACTCTGCCACCAGAACAAATTAAATGGATTAAGGAACTGTTAGAATGGCAAAAAGATACCAAAGACAACGAACAATATTTTAATCTATTAAAAATAGATGTTTTTCAAAACAGAATCTTTGTTTTTACCCCCAAAGGCGATGTGATTGATTTGCCGGAAAACGCTACTCCAATTGATTTTGCCTACAATATACACTCTGATATTGGTCATAAAGCAGCAGGAGCTAAAGTAAATGACAAGATAGTATCTTTGGACTCCTCATTAAAAAGCGGTGATATGATAGAAATCATTGTAGATAAAAATCGCGCCGGCCCTTCGGAAGACTGGCTCGGATTTGTTAAAACTAATCTGGCAAAAAACCATATCCGCAACTACTTCCATAAAAAACAACACAGCCTACTTAAATTTTTTAGCAGGAGGTAACTAACAACCATTATAAATTTTACTTATTAACTAATAAACTGCTATCAAACTCATCCATTATAAACAAGTTTCCTGCAATCAACTCTTTGTTCCGAAGGTAATCTTCCTTATTAAACCATCTGCCATATTACCCTTCTAATTGAACAGTTATCTTCCTCTCAAAATCGTCAGTAACCGGCAACGCAAAAAGATATAATTCAGCTGCGGAAAAATAAATTGTAGCAGAAAGATTATATTTCTTGAATAAATAAAAACCAATAGGAATGAAATCGAGTTCTTCTTTTGATTCTCTTAACAAATCCTCTTCTGGTGTTTCTGCTTCTTGAATGCCGCCGCCAAAAAACCCAAACATACCAGGCCATTTCTCCTGGCTCTTGGCTCTTTTTTGCATAAATAAACACACTAAGCCGTTACTAATTTTATAAGGGACAAGAACGGAAACTTTACGTTTATTTTTCATAACTACGCTTAGTTATTTATCAATACCAGCATCTAGAACGAAAAATTTAAACCAACAATTTCTCTATAATTACCCGCAATTCTTCTGTTGAGTAACATTCTATTTCTATTTTAATAACCTTGCCAGTTTGTTTTACTTTAACTTTGGTTCCTAAACTAGAGCGCAATTGATCTTCAAAAACCTTCAGTTCAATTGATTGAACTGCTGCTTTGCCTAAATGTTTAGCTTTAACTCTTTTTGCTCCCCAACTAGCCTCGCGCACATTTAAACCTTCGCGCAAAATAGAACGGAAAAATTTTTCTTGTTCCTCCCGGTTGTCTAAACTTAATATCACTTTAGCATGCCCTAAAGTTATTGTGCCTTGTTCTAAAGCTTGCTGGATTGCTGGCACTAATTCCAATAAACGCATAGTATTAGCGATCTGTGGTCGCGATTTGCCAACTTTTTTAGCTATTTCTTCTTGAGTTAAATTAAATTCATCATGTAATCTTTGAAAGGCCAGCGCTTCCTCTATAGGATTTAAATTTTGGCGTTGAATATTTTCTACTAAAGATAATTCCAATTTTTGCTGCTGTGAAACATTGCGTATTATAGCTGGTACTTTTTCTAAACCCAAAATTTTAGCCGCTCGCCAACGTCTTTCCCCAGCTATTAACTGCCACTGATCAACGCCAACCGGGGAAACTATTAATGGCTGTAAGATGCCATGAATCTTAATAGAAGCTATTAACTCTTCCAGATTTCCATGATCAAAATGTTGTCTTGGTTGTTCTGGATTAGCGACTATTTTATCAGTAATAAGCTGCTTAATCACGTCTCCAACTTCTATAGCTGATGTGACGACAGGAGTTACTACGGGTGGATTAATAATTGGGGTTTTTTTAGGTATTAAGGAAATTAATCCTTTACCCAGGATGAATGGTTTGGCCATATTTAATTTGTGTTAATAATTCTTGAGTAAAATCATAATAAGCTTGTGACCCCCGAGAGTCAGGGTCATAGCGTTTGACTGGTTGCCCAAAACTCGGGGCTTCAGCTAAACGCACGTTACGTGGAATAATAGTTTTAAATAGTTTATTGGGAAAATATTGTTCTAACTCTACTCTAACCGCTTGGGCCAAACGATTACGAGTATCATACATGGTAACTACGGCACCCAAGATATCTAAATTACTTTTTAAATTATTTTGAATTAAATGAATAGTATTTAATAATTGAGATAATCCCTCCAAGGCATAGTATTCGGCTTGAATGGGTATTAATAATTTATCAGCCGCTACTAAGGCATTGATGGTTAATAATCCTAAACTAGGCGGACAGTCAATAATAATAAAATCATAATTATCCCGTACCATCTCAATTAATCTTTGTAACTTAAACTCCCTGTCTTCTGCTTCTACTAATTCAATATTAGCGCCAGCCAAATCAGCGTGAGCAGGAACTATGTGCAGGCGCGGAATATCCGTGCGGCGAATAATAGATTGCCATTTATCTGGTTGGAATAATAAATGATAAATATGTTCCTCCTCCGGTTTAATTCTTACCCCGAATCCTGCCGAAGCATTGGCTTGAGGATCAATATCAACCAATAAAACGCGCTGATTCTGATCAGCCAACTCGGTGGCTAAATTAACAGCCGTGGTGGTTTTGCCCACTCCTCCTTTTTGATTAACTAAAGTTAAAACTATAGCCATAGTACGCTACTATAGTATAAAGTTTTTAGCCTGGGTTTGACAATTTTTTATTACTTCCTTATTATTTTAATGCTTTGATATACTAAATTAAAAATTAGGGGCGAGTGGTGGAACTGGTATACACGTAGGTCTCAAAAACCTATTCCTGCAAAGGATTGAGGGTTCGACTCCCTCCTCGCCCACCAGTATTAAACAATTAGATTGACAAAATATATCAATTAGTTTAAGCTTAACTGCAGTTAGGATAAAGTTTCGTCTATATATAGACTATCAACCAGGTAGGCTTGAAACGAAATAGCCATCCTAATAATCCTTTATAGAAAGGGGGTGACTATTAGTTTCATGACCTACCAACAAGATAATTCCGGACAAGATTTTTCCGGATCAGACAACTACAGCCACGGCGGAGGCCGGGGTGGTTTTAGGGGTAGACGCGGCGGCGGTAACAGATTCGGCGGTGGATTTAACCGCGGACCTAAACCAAAAATTGACGTTAGCGCTTTAGGTATTAAATGCGCTGATTGTGGTGTGGATATCAAAGAACTTCCTTTTGAACCAGACCCCAACAGAATTAATACCATCAGATGTATTGATTGCTTACGCAAAAACAGACCTCCTCGTTACTAGTTGATTTTTTAATTCAAAACCCTCCAATGTTTATTGGAGGGTTTTGATATCTTTTGAATCTGGTAGCTGGGGTCGGAATCGAACCGACGACCTAGGGCTTATGAGTCCCTCGCTCTAACCAACTGAGCTACCCAGCCAATCTTATAGCAAATAACATCTAGCTAATAGCTAATGATAAAAAAATAATTTTTAAATAAATTTGGTTGCGGGGGTGGGAGTTGAACCCACGATCTCCAGGTTATGGGCCTGGCGAGATGCCACTTCTCTACCCCGCGTCA
>CAZMMW010000047.1:0-7036 GCA_964567515.1 uncultured Gammaproteobacteria bacterium
TGATTAAATATAGTTTTATTACCTAGTTTTTAGGGAAAAAGTATTTAAGGGCAATCTAACCGACTATTAAAGGGTGTTTGTAGTGAGCGCGGGGCTCTGAATGAGAAAGGCGAGTTTTCGAGCGCGATTGACGAAGAGTAATTTCCCCCGGCTCTATAAAAAAAATCTGACTAAAGCGTCAGATTTTTTTCTTTAAATTTTATAAAGTATTTATTCAATCAGATTTTTAAATTTATTGGTAACCACCGATACAGCATTTACTGTCATGGTTTTCTGTACACGATTAGCTACTCCACGGACGCGGATAAAATCGCCAGGTGCTATTTCAGCCAGGGTGATATTAGTTCCATTTTTGATGATCTTAGCACCAGTTTGTAAGGTCACAGTCCATTGGTTAGTATTTCCTAAGCGATGACGTTTGCCAGTTAGCGGATTTTTTGCGCCAATTAATTTTACCACTAATTTATTGTTGGTTGTATCAGCGCTTATCACTTCACTTAAAGTTTGCGCCACTCCTAAAGCTTGGATAGACTCGTTTTTAATCATTGCCGCATCTAAATTACCGGTTATTTCATTTAAACGGCCTACTACACGAATTTGGTCGCTTTCCATGAATTCGTTAATTTTTGATCGACCGAGAAAACGGCGGACTAAGTTGGTATTTTGATCTACTTGAATTTTAATTTCCGTACCCGGGGCACCGATTAAATTATTAACGTCGCCCTTTTCATAAAATTTTGATTCTAAGACTTTCGCGGTAATAAGATAGGGTAGAGTACTAGTATTGTCTGGAACAGAAGTAATTTCTGCCGGTACTACCCACCGCGTAACACGCATAAAAAGCGCCTGATCACGTCGTAGAACTACTATAATTTCTGCTCTCCAGGTTAGTCTATTGGTATCGCCATCCTCTGCCACCCGGGCGCGAACACGATCATTGATTTGAAAGTCTGTTAAAGTGGCGGGATTTTTAAGACCAGCTACCATTTTAGCATTGGTTGTATTTAGAGTGTAAACTTGGCCGCTCCATTCCACATCCATTTCATTTTTATCAGCGCGGATAGCTTTGATCCAGCCATTAAGTCCTTTTTGTCTGTTTTTTAATGAAAGATTTTTAATTTTTAGTGCTTTAAGTTCACCCGAGTTAGTGTCTTGACTCACAATTAGAACTATCTGATCGCCAGCAATCCACTCTGAAAGACCAGATGATAGTCCAGAATGGTTAATAATTTTAGTGGCGGCAGTAATTTGGACTGTTTTATCGGCAGTTATTCCATTGCTGGCGGCGCGGACAATAATAGTTGTTTCTTCAGCCGTAGTGTTACCAATTTCAATCAGAGTGCCAGTGATGGTTTGTATTTTGGTTATTTCACTAGTGGCAGTAGCTGCCTGGGTGGCTGTTGCCCCAGCTTCGCTAGCAGAAACCTCTGTTAAATCAGTTGCTTCTTCAGCTTTCACTAAATGCGGTATAGTAGTTAGTGTAGATAGCGCCAGCAGTGACAGCAAGGTTAAAATAGATATTTTTTTCATAGATTTTTAATGGTTAATTATTAGATAAATTGGATAAAAGATAATCATTTAAGGATTTTAGTGTTCCGCTTTTATTATAACGTTATTATAACATCTTTTTTACTAATTTTTAAATAAAAAGCCCTTGAAATTATCGCTGGGCCTTATGCTTAATTGGTTTCATGTAGTTAGTTTTGTTTTTTATCCAGAGGAGGTTCTTCTTCTGTTCTGTCTTTTAATAAATGCTCTTGGGCAAAATGTTCAGGACCGCCGTGTGTAACGTAATGTTCAGCTGCTTCTTCTGCGGTTGGCGGATGACCTAATTCTTGGCCAGCAAAATATTTATTATCAGCTCCTAGTATCTCATCTTTTTGTAGTTCTTGATATTCTTTTAAAGATAAAGGATTTTTCTTTATGTCTTCTTTCTCTGTCATACAGAATTTCTCCAAGTAAATTTTTGATACATTTTAAATTATATCCTTAGTAAGGATATAGAAAATATTTATATAAGTCAAGAAAAATTTTATTATTCATATTTAATATCAAGAGTTGAATAAAATATAAAATAACCCCTTGGTTAGTTTTTATATTACTAACTAAGGGGTTAGAATTTTTGATTAAAGGTAAATTTTTTGATGATTATTTCGTCGCCAAGGCCAGTTTTCGGGCTGGCGCCTTGAAATAATCAAAGATTAAACCGCATTCTTTCTTGACCAGGCTGAGGAATATCGTTACCTTTATATGTCCAATTTTGAATAATATCGCTTTCAGTGGGTTGAGCGGTTAAACCACGCCAACTTAGGAAAGTAATACTGTCCGCATACCAAGAAAATTGGTGAGTAGAGGTAGTTAGAGCTGGTATTTGAAAACGGTGAATATTGTTACTGCGATACCAAGGTTGAACAACGTACTGTAGATTATTAGGAGCAGCTAACGCTCGAGAAAATTCAATATCTACTTCGTTTTCATCGTTTTGGTAAATAAAACCAGCGAAAACAGTCTGATAATCCAGAGGGGCTACCCTACTTATTAGTTGGAATTGATATCGTCCATAAACCAGAGAATGATCCAAGAATACTTCAGCGCAGTACCAACGATTAAAACGGTTTATAATTTTGAGATGTAACCCCAAATCATCCACTTTAACATTGCTAGTGTCGGCTGAAAAATAATTTGGTCCTGGTCCAGCCAGATTTGCTTCTTTTACTTTCCAGGTATAACCAGAGAAAGTGATAGTACGATCTGGTAATTTGGTCGGATATTCATCCCAAGCTAGAACACTTGTAGCGTTACTCGGATGCTCCTGTCTAATATCTCCTGGTTGGTAAGATTTATCTACCAATAGAGTCACTAAACGTGACCAGGGATGAGTGTAATTACTCCATTTGCCATTACGATCGATAGTAGTATATGGTTTATCAATCCATAGTTGTATATACCATTGATCAGTTTTAGCCCAAAGAACCACCCGTGCCTTAGCCGTGTCTATATTATTAGCAGTACCAGCGACAAAATTAGATTTAATTTCGCTAATAGTAATTTGTGCTGGTTGGTTAAGGTCGCCGACAAGAGCGTCTGGGGTTGGTTCAGTGCTTTTGTGGTAGGATAATAACATTATTAAACCTAAGATACTTATTATCCACCACAACTGCATGTTGATAATCTTTTTCATTTTGTTACTCCTTTTATTTTGAATATTGAGTCCAGGCTATCACGCCGGGATTCGAAGATGGATGTTGATATCTAATAGAACCAGGCACATAAGTAGAGTCTATCAATAAAGCCGCCATGGTATTCCAAGAGTGTGTGCTATTGCCCCATTGGCCACTATTGCCGCAAATAGGTGCAAAAGGATTATCAATCCAGGGTTGTACATACCAGCGATCAGTTTTGGCCCAGATTACTACCTTAGTTTTTTTGGGATCAATATTATTAGTAGTGCCATTAAGTTGGCCGTAGGAAGTAAAAATGATATTAATCTCAGCTGGTTTTTGTAAATTGCCGATAACAAACAAACCAAGACAAAGGGCTTTAAGTTTAGCATCAATTATCACAACTTATCACAACTGAATTTTCAGAAACATTTCGATGTCCTTTCCAGTCATCATAACCAACTAGGGTGAGCTTGATTTTATAACTACCCTCTTTAACCTCATGGAGTGTAGCGGGGGTGGCTTTGCCGGTAGAGATATCATCAAGAAATATATCTGCGCCACTAGGCGTAGATGTGATTGTTATAGTGCCAGTTGATGAAGTAGAAACATTCTTTTTACATGACCCGGCAGAGAGTAGTGCGAAAAGCACCAAGAATAAAAATATCGCCATCCTCAATATCGTATATCTAACTTGTTGTTGCATGACAGAACTCCTTCTTTTGTTAATGTTTTGTTAAATTGTAGTATCAATTTTATAATTAATTTTTTGTTTTTTGCCTTAATACCAATACTTAGTTTTGTCAATCATAGTTATAAACATCCTATTTTATTATTTTTGTTTTTATTGTTATAATATGAGAGCTAGTAAGTAACTAATATTTTAACAATTAAATTATAAATATATGAAAGGATATAAAGATAACATTGAAAAATTAACTTTAGCTAATAATAATTTTCGTCAAGTTCTTTATACTGGTAAACATAGCCAACTGGTTTTGATGTCGTTAAAACCAGGCGAGGAGATTGGCATGGAGGTACATCTTGATAATGATCAATTTTTCCGTTTCGAGGCAGGTAAAGGGCAAGTGATTATTGATAGCCAGCAATACGAAGTAGTTGATGGCGATGCGGTGGTGGTCCCAGCTGGAGCTCAACATAACGTAGTCAATGTTTCCGACAGTGAAGAATTAAAGCTCTATACTATTTATTCGCCAGCGCATCATAAAGATGGTATTGTGCGGGCCTCTAAACAAGAGGCTTTGGTTCAAGAGGCTGAGTTTGATGGCCAGACGACAGAATAGGTGGTTAATATTTCAAACAAGAGAAAGCCCATTGTTTTATGACAATGGGCTTTTCAATTATTGAACTGCTATGTTATTGATAGCAGAGTCGAGTAAGGCGCTTAAGAAGTGTAGCATTTTAATAGCTACCTCGACTACTGCTTGTAGCAGTTCAGGAAGGAACCAATTCAACACCACCAAGGCCAGGGTTAGTGCTAAGGCTCCCGTGAATGCTCGATACATAGTTTTGAGCATTAATGATTAACGGAAGGCGCACAAATGGCGCGGGCGACTAACTCCGCTAGTGATGCAGTCGGCGTTTTCCTCCTTTTTACGCCATCCTTCCCAAGGTTACTGATTTGTCAAAATCAGCAGACTTGGGAAGGAATTGTTTGTTAAGGAGCTTTATACTTTAGCCGGAGATTATATTTTTGTCAATAGTTTGTAGTTTCATAATGAATTATTTACAGTTGTTTGAATATTTAAGAGAGTTTATACTAAGGGACAGATAAAAATTGTTTATTTTATTGTTCGCAATGTCGTTAGATAGCAAATTAACTACCGAACAAAAGTTTTTAAAAGCTTATGATGATAATGCTAAGGCTTTGTGGCGTTATGCTTATTTTCGGGTGAGCGAACAGGAATTAGCTGAGGATTTAGTAAGCGAAACTTTTATGCGCGCTTGGGATAAATATAGGGAGAATCCTTTAGAACAATTACGTCCCTTACTGTATCGTATTTTACATAATTTAATCATTGATTATTACCGTCGTCACAAAGAAATAAAATCTTTAGAAGATGCACCAGAGGTATCTGATAACCATTTACCAAGACTCCAGGCTAGTTTAGAATTGAGTGAGCTAAGAGAGTTATTGGCGAAACTGCCAGAAAACTACCAACAAATTTTAATTTGGCGTTATGTTAATGATTTAGATATTTATGAGATAGCTCAGATTTTAGGTAAAACTCAAGCCGGTATTTACGTTACTATACATAGAGCATTAAAGATCTTGCGACGGTTAAAGGAGGAAAGTAATCATGTTAAATAACTATAAACAGCAACTAAGCAAACTTAAGCAGGTAGAGCCTGAGGCTTTTAAATTGGCCCAAATAAGAAATAAGTTAGCAGATTACTTAGCTTTTAGACCGACGCTTAAAATTGTTCACCGGCCACAGTTATTAGCTAGAATTTTTAAGCCTGTTTATGTGGCGGCTATTTGTTTAGTTTTATTGGCGGTTAATACTACAGCTATGGCGGCTACTCAGGCTTTGCCTAATCAACTACTTTATCCTGTTAAAAAAGCCATGGAAAATATGCAAGTAGCTTTAATTACTAGCCCTCCTGGTAAAATACAAGCACGTTTGGCCTTAGCTGAAAAACGAATTCAAGAAGCAGAACAAGTAGTAGCTCTGTCCAATTCTTCGGCTGTGTTAGAAGCCTTATCTGGCTATCAAGAGGAAATTAAAACCTTGATCAATATAGTAGTTGATGAAGAGCCTAACAAAACTAATTTATTGACTAATACTCGTCAGCGTTTGATTAAACAACAAGATCGTTTAACTAAGTTAGCGAACAAAGCTTCACATGTAGAGCAAGCTCAACGTCAGGATATAGAAGATCGGGTGGTGGAGGCATTGAATGATAATAATGATAAAGAGGGGGAGGTGTTTAATAAGGTTGTGGCTTGGTTGCCACCGGTTGTACCAGTAATTCAAGACGTTTCTGATGTTAGCGAGGGTAGGAAAAATATAAAATCGTCGTTAAAATCTTCTGTTCAGGCTGAAGTTGCGGATAGCACAAGAATAAAATCGCTGATATTGGAAAGCGGTGTGCCTATAGAAGTTAATCAACCCCACTTAAATTTAGTAGCTGTTGAAGCAGGGCAAAAAATACAAAAAAGCGAACAGTTATGGCTATCCTTGCAAGCGCCGTTATCTGAATTAGTTGACGCCCAAAACCAGAAACAATTAATTAAATTATCCGAACGCGCCCAAGAAGCTTTGCGGGAAGCTAGAGTAGAATATGATCAGTTAATTAATAATGAGGCAGAAAATTATATGCCGGTTTATCGCCAGACACTGCAAGCTTATAAATTAATTTTGGAATTGCAGGTTAGGTTAAATTATGTGAATAATTTAACCAATCATATTGAAAATAGAAAAACTAATATTCGTAAACCGTAAGGATAAAAACAAGATAATAACAAATTAATAATCGGCTTACTAGTTATTAGGGACAATAATTAGATGAGAGGGTTAGTTTTTATTATTTTAGTTTGGCCTGAGTTATTTAATTATGTTGAAAATCTGTGGATAAGTAGGAATTAGTTTTCAAAATGAGTATTTGACAGAGCAAAAGGTTGAGTGTTAATCTTAATTAACAAAGAAGATAAAAAAATAATACTTTTTAATACTGAGGAGGTTTTAAATTTAAACACTTTTTTGACGAGATGAGTATTAGATGAATAAGGGGTTAAATTTAGCAAGTCCGACTTTTTATTTATTTAGTTTAACCAAAAATTTAATAAATAATGGAAATTTAATATAAAATTAAAAACCAAAACTTACATCGAATTAAATTAATTTTAATTT
>CAZMMW010000048.1:0-6897 GCA_964567515.1 uncultured Gammaproteobacteria bacterium
ACAACAAGCATGGCGAGAGTTTGTCAAGGGTAAAAGAACAAAACCAGAGGTGTAGCAGTTTGAGTTGGATCTCAGGATCTTCTCTAATTAAAACAATTAACCTGTTTTTGAATGATCGTTCAAAAACAGGCCAGTGATATTTTATGCGTTTTGATTCTTTGGTTCTTTTGATCTTTGATTCTGTAACTTTTTGTAGCTATTTAATTTGATTCCCCCCAATTTTTTAGCTTGACTTAAAAAATATTTATAATCTGGATGCAGTAGGTCAAAAGTGTCAAAAACTAAGACCTTGTTATACACTTGACGTATAAATAATCTTAGTATAAAGTAAGCTAAATAAAATTGAAAATCAAATAATCTTAAGAGGTGGAATAATGAAAAAACAAAAAAAGTTAATTGGTAAAATAATCATTGATAAAAATAGGCCTATACTGCGATTAAACTGGCCACAATATATCAGGTTGATGAACCGCGCTTTAGCTGCTATGGATCGCGCGCGTTACAAGCCCGATGCTGTGGTTTATATTATGAATGGTGGATGGTTTGGTATGATAATAGCTAAAGCTATTAAAAAAACGGAGGTAATATGGGTAGCACGTTCTTATAAAGATACTAAACGAGGAGCTGGTGGTCGGAGGCGAAAGCAGGTACGTTTTTTCCGCATCCTACAATATTTTGACAAGAATAATCAGCCAATAAGACTGACTAGAAAAAATTGGCCATTTAAAAGAATCTTGATTGTAGATGATTTGGACGATACAGGACGCACGTTGCATAAAGCTGAAATCTTATTACATCGCTGGTTTGGCGAAGGAATTGATATTAAGGCTTTGTGCTTATGCCATAAAAGCGAGTCTAGTTATACAGTTCATTTTGTTGGTCAAACAGTTCCTTCTTATGTGGGAAATTATCGAAAACCAGTTTGGATTGACCAACCCCATGAAGCCGAGACTAGAGTTTTGTGTCAAACACACAAACATCGTTTACAGTAATATCGTTGAGCGGTCTAACTTTGTCACTTTTATCAAGCTACTTGAGGAAACCTCGGGTAGCTCTTTTTTTATTTGTCAATTTTTTGATTTCTTCTATCTGATCACGCAAAATAGCGGCTTTTTCAAATTCCATATTTTGAGCAGCCAGAGTCATTTGATTTTCCAAATTTTTTAATAAATATACTATTTCTTCGCGGGGTAATTTATCAAGCCGCAAATCTTTAGCTATAGGTACAACATCGGATACCAGTTTACCGCCCGCTAATCTATCTTCTCTAATAGCTTTGCTAATAGTTTTAGGAACTATCCTATGTTTTTGGTTGTAAGCTTCCTGAATATTCCGCCGGCGCTTTGTTTCCCCAATTGCTTGTTTCATTGAGCCGGTAATTTTGTCAGCATACATAATAATATGACCCTCGTTATGCCGCGCTGCTCGGCCCATAGTTTGAATTAAGGCGGTGCTGGAGCGCAAATATCCTTCTTTATCAGCATCTAAAATAGCAATTAACGATACCTCGGGTAAATCCAAACCCTCGCGCAATAAATTAATTCCTACCAGCACGTCATGTTTACCAGCGCGCAAATCATGCAGAATTTCTAATCTTTCAAAAGTATCTATTTCTGAATGAAGATAATGCACCTTGATTCCCTCGTCGTTTAAATAATCGGCCAAATCTTCCGCCAAACGTTTGGTTAGAGTAGTAATGAGCACCCGTTGTTTTTTCTTAATAGTTTGTTTGATAGAGTCTACCAAATGATCAATCTGGTGTTTAGTTGACTTGACTTCTATAGTAGGATCTAATAGTCCGGTAGGACGGACGATTTGCTCCACTATATTTAGGGAAATATTTTTTTCATATTCTGCCGGTGTGGCGGAAACATAAATAATTTGATTAAGTTTTTGGCTGAATTCAGAAAATTTAAGTGGCCGGTTATCAAAAGCAGCGGGCAAACGGAAACCGAATTCTATTAAAGTCTTTTTACGTGAGTAATCTCCGGCATACATACCATTAAGTTGAGGAATAGTCATATGCGATTCATCGATAAATAGCAGCCAATCTTTAGGAAAGTAATCAATTAAAGTAAAAGGTGGAGTTCCAGGTTTGCGACCGTCAAAATAACGAGAGTAATTTTCAATACCGTTGCAATAGCCAGTAGTTTGGATCATTTCTAAATCATGATTAGTGCGTTCTTGTAACCGTTGGGCTTCTAACAATTTTCCAGCTTTAGTAAATTCAGATATTTTTTTTGTTAAATCTTGTTTGATTACTGTCAGAGTTTTTTTGAATTTATTGCTGGGCGCCACATAGTGAGTAGCAGGATAAATATTGATTTGTTGTTGTTCGCTGATTTTATCTAAAGTCAGCGCTTCGTGTTCAGTAATTTTTTCTATTTGGTTGCCATTATATCTTAGACGATAAAATTGATCTAAGGAAAAACTAGGATAAATTTCTATCACTTCGCCGCTAACTCTAAAAGAGCCACGTCGAAAATCCAAATTAGCTCTTTGATATTGCAGACCAGTTAATTGACGCAGCAGTTTTTGCCGGGGATAATTTTTTCCTCGCACCAGTGATATTTTTACTTTATCGTATTCTGTCGGGCTGCCTAAGCCATAAATACAAGAAACTGAAGCTACAATAATAGTATCGCGACGGGATAAAATACTTTGGGTAGAAGCATGGCGCAAGCGATCGATCTCCTCGTTAATTTTAGTTTCTTTTTCTATATAAGTATCGCTTTGAGGAATATAGGCTTCTGGCTGATAATAGTCATAATAGGAAACAAAATAATGTACGGCGTTCTGGGGAAAGAAGTTTTTAAATTCTGAGGCTAATTGGGCAGCTAAAGTCTTATTATGAGAAATAATTAAAGTTGGCCGTTGCGCTTGGGCTATAACATTAGCCATGGTAAAAGTTTTACCTGAGCCGGTAACACCCAAAAGAGTTTGGTGTTTTAAACCCTTACTTAAACCATTAACTAATTTATCTATAGCCTGTGGTTGGTCACCAGTGGGAGAAAAGGGTGATTTTAGAATAAACTTTCCTGGATTCATATTGTAAGTATAGACTGTATTTTAAACAAAAAGAAAAAAGCCGATGTCTATACTATGTAGAGCTCGGCTTTAATTATTGTGGTAATTTATTTAAAAATAAAAGAGAGAAGCAGTGACCAAGCGCTTAATATCAGGATTATTACACTAACAACTTTTGTTGCTTGGCTAAGCTTTGAGGGTTGGTTACCAATGATAACCATTATGATTATAAAAATCATAAATACAAACAGAGAAATCCAGGACCAAAGAGACATTTTTTACCTCTTATATTTGTTTTATAGAGAGCTATATTAATTTTGTTATTTTAGTTAATATGAGATATTTTGTCAATAGATAAAAAATTAATTATAATTAGCTTATGATAGCTCAAATCTTAGGCAAAATAGTTGGCAAAACTGAACGCTCGGTTATTGTGAAAGCAGGTGGTGTTGGTTATGAAGTTTTTTGTACCACAGATGTCTTAGTCAAATTAGCCGAAGGCGCCGAGGTAACTTTGTATACTTATTTAAATGTACGGGAGAATTTAATGGAACTCTATGGATTTATTAAAAAAGAAGAGTTGCGGTTTTTTAAACTATTAAATAACGTATCTGGTATTGGTCCACGTTCAGCATTGAATATTTTAGAAGTGGCGCGATCAGAAGAAATAAGACGGGCGGTGGTAAATCAAGATGCTGGTGGCTTGCATGCAGTTCACGGTATTGGTAAAAAAACAGCTGAGAAATTAGTGATAGAGTTAAAAGATAAATTAGAAGCAGGTGTGGTTATTGGACCATTGGGCGAAGACCAAGCAGTAATGGAAGCTATTATTAATTTAGGTTATTCGCAAAATGAAGTACGGCAGGCAGTTAAATCTATTAAAGATAAATCTGGTAGTATTGAGGACAAAATAAGAGCGGCGCTTAAATCTTTAAGTCGGACTTAAATTTTTATGGAAATCAAGGAGATAACTGTAGGTGAATTATCTTCATTTATTAGTAAATTATCATGGCGGAGTGGTTTGTTTTTACAAACTCCAAGTTGGCAACAATTAGAACAGACAGAAGGAGTGTCTACTGAAATCTTAGGGTTTTATAAAGGAGCTAATTTAGTAGGCGGCGCTTTGGCAGTAACCAGAAAAATGCGTGGCGGATTTACTTATTTTTATTTACCTAAAGGTCCGTTAGTTATTGAAGCAAAATATTTAGAGCTGATTTTAGATTTATTATTAGCTAGATATAAGGGGCGAGGTCTTTTTTTGCGTATCGAACCGTCATTAATTATAAATAGTGACGATAAGTTCATTAGGAATACTTGGTATAAAACTAAATCAGTGCAACCAGCAGCTACTTTGGTGACAGATTTAGTCAAAACTCAAGATGAATTATTGGCCGCGATGCACCCTAAGACTCGTTATAATATTCGTTTATCAGAAAAAAAGAATTTAACTTGGAAAATAGCTGGCATAGAGGAATTAGATAATTTTTATAAACTATTAATAGAAACAGGAGAGAGGGATAATTTTAATTTACATAATAAAGATCATTACGCTAAATTAATGGAGTTATTTAGTCATCAGGAATTATCACCAGATTTAGAATTAGGAGCAAGAATAGTTGAGGTTACTTTGGGCAGGAAGTTGTTGGCGGCTAGTTTAGTAGTGTTTTCTCGTCAGACAGCAACTTATTTACATGGTGCTTCTGCTAACGAAGGTAGAGAGCTTATGCCCACTTATTTATTGCATTGGCAAACTATGTTGCAAGCCAAAGTTTTGGGCTTTAAGTATTATGATTGGTGGGGTATTGGTACTGATAAACACCCGCAAACCACTTGGCAGGGGATTACTCGTTTTAAATTAGGTTTTGGTGGACAGATTATAAATTATTTAGGTACTTTTGATTATCCTTATCAAAAATTACTTTATTTTTTATATCGCGGAGCGCATCAGCTTTTAAACTAAGGTTTTATGTCGGTCGCTTATACGGAAATTGAAAAATCAATCTTAAGAACTGTTAGTTTCCTTGATTTATTTGAATATCCTTTAACTATTGTACAGTGTTGGCGTTTGGCTTATAGTTTGGGTGGGCACGGTCCGGTTTTTAGTTTGCAGCAAACAGAAGAAACATTAACTAAATTGGCCCAATTAGGTATAGTCAAACAACAAAATAATTTTTGGCAACTAGCCAACTCTCCTGATTATTATGAGATCAGACAAGAACGCTATCGTTTAGCTGCTGCTAAATTTAAAAAAATTAATTTTTGGATTAATATTTTTAAATTATTGCCTTGGGTTAGATTAATAGCGGCGGTTAATCCTTTAGGTTATCGTAATGCTGAATTAGGCGATGATGTTGATTTATTGATTATTGCCCGGCAGAAAAGATTGTGGTTGACCAGATTTTATATCACTGGATTGGCTAAACTTTTTGGTTTACGTCCCACTCCACAACATAAGCAAGACAAAATATGTTTAAGTTTTTATTTAAGTGATAAACATTTAAATTTTAATGACGTATTATTAGATGAACAGGATATCCGCTTCCATTTTTATTTTGTTCAGCTTACGGTTTTATTTAATGATGGTATTTTGGAGGATTGTCTAGACAAAAATACTGACATTTTGTCACATTTCCCCAATTTTAAACCGCAACTCGCGAATAAAACAGAGACCCCTTTGTTGTTTAAAAGCATCCGTTTTTTACTTAGTTGGATAACCTGGTTTCCTGGAGAAGCCGTTTGTCGTTGGTGGCAAAAAAAGATAATGCCAGATAAGTTACGTCGGTTAGCTAATCTTGATACCAGAGTAATAGTGACCGACGAGATGCTAAAATTTCACGACCAAGACAAAAGATTTGCCTATCGTGATACTTGGCATAAAAAATTGGCAGAACTAGGAATTGTATGATTAATACCGCTGTAATTTTAGCAGCCGGCAAGGGCACTAGAATGCGCGAATTGGGATTAAACCAACCCAAACATGTAATTTCAGTTAAAGGACGGCCTTTTTTATTTTATCTATTTGACAATTTAGCAGCGGTTGGTTTTAAAAAATTAATAGTAGTGGTGGGTTATCAAAAAGAAATAATGATGGAGAGATTAAAAGTTTGGTCTAGATTACCAGTAGAAGTGGTAGTGCAATCAGAGTGGGTGCCAGTTGACCAGTATGGCACAGCTTGTCCAATTAAAGCAGTAGAGCATTTATTAAGTGAGCAGTCATTCGTGGCAGTTAACGGAGACAATTTATACTCCATAAAAGATTTAACAGCTTTTCATAACTTACAGAATGAGAATGCTATAGCTGGTTTATGGCACGAACATCCGGAGGCTTATGGAGTTTTGGTTGCTGAATCAAATAATATATTGGATAAAGTAGTAGAAAAACCTTCAAGGTTTGTTGGTAATTTAATAAATACCGGTTTATATGCTTTTACCCAAGAAATATTTCAAAT
Source organism: uncultured Gammaproteobacteria bacterium (assembly GCA_964567515.1). Taxonomy (GTDB): domain Bacteria; phylum Patescibacteriota; class Patescibacteriia; order Veblenbacterales; family UBA10138; genus JBBIVB01. The sequence continues at coordinate 6,477 of CAZMMW010000048.1, forward strand.
TTTGCCTCAAGTCAAGTTATCAGTCAGAGGAGAGTATGAAATAACCGACGCTATTAATTTATTGGCCTCCAAAGATAAAGTTAGAATAATAAAACTGACAGATTATTGGTTAGATTTTACTAAACCGGAAGATATTAAAATAGTAGAAAAATTTATTACTGATGGTAAATTATAGATTTTTTGATTTTATAGCTTATGGTATAGAGCCATTTTCTTTACCCAAACCTTATGCTCCCGTAGTTCAATGGATAGAATACGAGATTCCGGATCTCGTGATAGAGGTTCGATTCCTCTCGGGAGCACCAGTAAGAATTTTGCAAGCGATTTCGGTTCGCCTCGCTTCGCTCGGCGATTATTTTATACGGGATTTTCGGGGCAAAACCGAATTGGCGATTTTCTAAAACATGGTTCGAGCCGATTG
>CAZMMW010000049.1:0-6082 GCA_964567515.1 uncultured Gammaproteobacteria bacterium
CACCTAATGAATTCCTTAGATTATCTAAAGTGCAAAATGTCTGTGGTTAAAACATAACTAGTACACTTGGTTTAATTGTATATGTAGCATTCTCTTTCCTTCCTGGAATTATTATTGCTTTATTCTTGCTCGTTGAAATAATCTATCCAGTGGACTTGGATCAGATAATATCTTAATCACCTATTGTACCGAATTTCTTTCTTTAGAAAATATATAATCAACAAGGCTTGAAATCTAAGTCCCATTTTTTATTTACACAAAATTACAAAACTTTCCTCAACCACTGTCCAGTATAACTTCGCTTTACCTTAGCTACCTCCTGCGGAGTGCCTTTGGCCACTATTTCACCGCCCTTTTCTCCACCTTCCGGACCTAAATCAATTATCCAGTCAGCGCATTTAATAACATCCAAATTATGCTCAATGACCAAAACGGTATTACCACGCTCCACTAATTGATTTAATACTCCTAATAATCGTTTAATATCAGCAAAATGTAATCCTGTAGTTGGCTCATCTAAAATATACAAAGTTTTACCAGTGGAACGGCGCGACAATTCCGTGGCTAATTTGATACGCTGAGCTTCACCGCCAGATAAGGTAGTGGCACTTTGGCCTAAATGTAAATAACCCAATCCCACATCGCACAAAACTTTTAATTTTTCTTTAATAATGGGGATATTTTCAAAAAAATTCATAGCTTCTTCAGCAGTCATTTCCAAAACGTCAGAAATATTCTTTCCTCTATAATGTATTTCTAAAGCTTGTTTGTTATAGCGCCGACCGTGACATTCTTCGCATTCTACATAAACATCAGGTAAAAAATGCATCTCAATACGCACCAAACCATCTCCTTCACAGGACTCACAACGACCGCCTTTAACATTAAAAGAAAAACGCCCCGGATTATAGCCACGAATTTTAGCTTCTGGTAGCTCAGAAAATAAATCGCGAATATAGGTAAAAACACCAGTATAAGTAGCTGGATTAGAACGCGGTGTGCGGCCAATGGGAGATTGATCAATGGTAATGACTTTATCAATATCTTCTAAACCTTTAATCTCTTTGTGCTTGCCAGGTACATCTTTAGCCTTATAAAAATGCTGCGCTAGGGCACGCGATAAAATTTCGGTCATCAGTGTTGACTTGCCAGAACCAGAAACGCCAGTGATACAAATAAACTTACCCAACGGAAAACTAACTGTAATATTTTTAAGATTAAATTCCTGCGCTCCTACGATGGTTAAACTTTTCCCATTACCAGAACGATATCTGCGAGGCGCCTCAATATTTAATTTGTTAGCTAAATACTGGCCAGTTAAGGAACTCTTCACTCGCGCTACCTCCAGTGGCGTGCCTTCGGCTACCACTTCTCCACCATGTTTACCTGCGCCAGGGCCAATATCAACTAAATAATCAGCAGCCAACATTGTTTCCCGGTCATGTTCTACCACTATCACCGTATTTCCTAGATCGCGTAAATTCTGTAAAGTGGTAATTAATCTTTTGTTATCACGCTGATGCAATCCCACTGACGGCTCATCTAAAATATAAGTAACGCCTACTAAAGAAGAACCAATTTGAGTGGCTAAACGAATTCGTTGAGCCTCACCGCCAGACAAGGTAGCTGCGGTTCTATCTAAGGTTAAATAACCCAATCCTACATCAGTTAAAAATTCTAAACGCACTGCAATTTCTTTTACTATCTGTCCAGCAATCTTTAATTGACGTTCGGAAAAAATTTTTTTAACAATCAAAGATTTAATAAATTCTCTTATTTTATCCACTGTTAGCTGGGTTACTTCTGCTATATTTTTATCATTGACTGTTACGGCCAATATTTCTGGCTTTAAACGCTTACCTTGGCAAACCGGGCAAGGTGACACGCGCATATAACGTTCTATCTCAGAACGAATATAATCCGACTCAGTTTCTTTATAGCGTCGCTCTAAATTAGGGATGACCCCTTCAAAAGTAGTATAAAACTCCCTTACTTTACCAGCTGATTTATAGTCAGCGTTAACATTATAATTAATATCAGCAGTGCCATACAAAACCTTATCCAACTGCTGTCTAGTTAATTGTGCTACTGGTACATTAACAGAAAAATCTTGTATTTTGGCCATGGTTTCCAAAATGCGATAATACCAGGTTTGGTTAGAAGCGGTTCTAGACCACGGCCGAATCGCCCCTTCGGCCAAAGACAATCTTTTGTTAGGAATGATCAAATCAGGATCAATTTCCAGTTTGGTCCCTAAACCAGTACAAGCCGCACAAGCACCATGAGGAGAATTAAAAGAAAAATTCCTAGGTTCAATAGTAGGTAAATCCAACTGACACGCCGAACAAGTAAAATACTGACTAAACAATATATCTTCTTTGGTATCTTGTCTTAAAACCACCATTAAACCATCACCTAAATCAAAAGCTGTTTCTAAAGAATCAGTTAGCCGTGTAATTTCATCTGGATCGTTGACCACTTCCAACCTATCAACCACAATTTCCATGGTATGTTTTTTATATTTATCAACTTTTAAATTTTCTGCCTCTTCTAAAGTAATAATAGTCCCGTCATAACGAACCCTGACATAACCTGCTTTCTTGGTTTGTTCAATTAGATGTTTATGTTCTCCTTTTTGATCTCTAATTACTGGCGCTAATAAAACAATACCAGTTTTTTTGGGTAAAGACAAAATTCTCTCCACTACCTGATCAATAGTTTGTTTACTAACCTCCTTACCACATTTAGGACAATGTGGGATGCCAACTCGGGCAAACAACAAACGTAAGTAATCGTAAATTTCTGTTACCGTGCCCACTGTAGAACGTGGGTTATGAGAAGCCGATCTTTGATCAATGGAAATAGCCGGACTTAAACCATCAATTTGGTCAACGTCTGGCTTATCCATCATACCTAAAAATTGTCTGGCATAAGATGACAAGGACTCAATATAACGACGCTGTCCCTCGGCATAAATTGTATCAAAAACCAGCGATGATTTACCTGATCCAGAAAGACCAGTAACTACAACTAGCTTATTGCGCGGTAGACTAACGGAGATGTTTTTTAAATTATGAACCCTCGCTCCCTTAACTACTATGGCTTCAGTTAATTGATTATGATTTTTCTTTAATGGCACAAATTTTAAAGTTAAACACAAAGCAGGAGATATTCTACTATGGCTTACGCGCTTGGTCAAGAGCTTGCTATAAAAAAGCCCGAAAAATTAATCTTTCGGACTTAAAATTATGTTTTTGTAACGGTTTATTCAGAATAATTTGAGCGGTTTTTTTCAGATAACTAACGGAGAATATAACCAGTCTCCTTTTCCTGAAGAACTAATTGCCGTAAAATAAATGGCGACAATTTTAATTCTCTTAGATGCCTTCGACAATTAAGCAGGTCCTCTATATCTTTCATCTCTACTTTATCTGTCCTTACCAGTCCATCCCAACCGTTTCGTGAACTGCGCAACTCACAAAACTGCAAAGCTAACTGATTAATATAAATTGATGCCAAACTATGACACTCCGGGAAACTGCAATAAATAAACTGGCATATCAAACCCTCCGCTTTCCCTGATCTATACTGGCCATCCCAAAGTTGATTAAAAATATTTTCATCTCTTAATTGAAGAGCTATTTGAGTCTTCACGTCTAGATCACCTCTTTTTAATATTGCCGCTTCCATTAACTCTGCCTCGATAGGAAAACCATTACGGATCATTCCATCCCAACCAAAATTAGCTTTACGCAGTTTTTCCACTAATGCCTCAAACTGAACAGTTTTTGTTTGCATATCTTCTAGAATATTTGAAGGTTTCATATATTTTTCCTTTTTATAAAGTTCTTGTTTTTGTTTATTATTGATTACTAATTTTTAGATTACCTCCAAATATCGCTTTTGTCAATAACAAACGCTATACTAAAAATAATGAACAAAATCTTAGCTCAACAGCTGGCTAATTTACCAAACAAGGCAGGTGTTTATCAATTCTACGATAAACACCGTCAACTATTGTATGTGGGTAAAGCTAAGTCTTTAAAAAACAGAGTTAGTTCTTATTTTAAAAAATCAACTAACCTATCACCAGCAAAACAACAAATGGTAAAAGATATATGCGGTCTGAAAACCACTCTTGTCGATAACGACTCCGAAGCTTTGTTGTTAGAAAATCAACTGATACATCAACATCAGCCGCCTTATAATATAGTTTTTAAAGATGATAAAAATTGGTTGTATTTAGCAATTGACTATAAAGAAGTTTATCCACGTGTAGAACTGACGCGCCAACTGGGAATAAAAGGTGTAAAATATTTTGGACCATACACCTCAGCCTCCACTGTACGCGAAAGTTTTAGATTACTCAAAAAAATATTAGCTTTCCGTACTTGTAAGAATCCTCCAAACCAACCTTGTTTTGATAGCGCCTTAAATCGTTGCCTAGGACACAATCTGGAACTAAATAGTCCTAAAGTCTATCATCAACAACTAAATGAATTAGTCTCTTTTCTTCGAGGCCACCACGAATCTGTTCGTCAAACTATAACCCAAACTATGTTACGAGCGGCGCAAAATAAAAGATTCGAACAAGCCGCTAGATTACGCGATCAATTAAAGTTATTTAAAAATCTATTAACTAAACAAAAGATTATCACTACCAGAAAAGAATCTTTTGATGTTATTGGCTCAGCACAACAAAACAATACTTACAGTATCAGTAGATTATTAATCAGACAAGGACGATTAATAGATACTGATTATTTTATTTTAACCAGTCAACATAATTTAATTACGGCAGAATTACTAACTGAATTTATTGAACATTATTATCAGCAGATAACAAACAAACCAAAAATGATAGTTTCACCTCTAAAAATTACTATTCTGAATTTATCAATTAAAATATTCGTTGCCCAACGAGGTTATAAAAAACAATTACAAAATCTGGCACAAAAAAATGCTTATAACCACCTAATTAATAATTTTGCTTCTTGGCAAAAACGAATTTCTAGAGCTGAAGAGGCGTTGGCGGTATTACAAAAAATTCTCAAATTACCTACCAAACCATACCGTATTGAAGGATATGATATTTCCAATATACAAGGTCAAAACGCGGCAGGATCAATGGTGGTAATGACTAATGGTTTGTTAGATAAAAAAGAATATCGCAAATTTACTATTAAAAAAATCAACACGCCTAATGATGTGGCTATGCTCACTGAAGTCTTGGCTAGGCGTTTTATTAAAAATTATCAATGGCCTCAACCTAATTTAATTATGTTAGATGGTGGTAAACCACAACTGAATACTATTTTACGTCTTTGGCGGGATCGACAAATCAATATTCCCTTATTAGCCCTAGCTAAACAACGAGAAGAAATTTTTATTCCAGGCAGAAAAAATAGCATCAAACTTAAAGCCAGTTCACCCGCTTTACAACTTTTACAACAACTACGCGATGAAGCTCACAGATTCGGCATCACTTTCTACCATCAAAAACACCAGCATAGCATTACTGCTTCACTATGGAAAGAGCTACCAGGCATCGGCCCTAAGCTAAGAACTAAACTGAAAATCAAATTTAATACTATTAATAACCTGCGACAAGCTCAACCTAAAACTTTAATAAGTATTATAGGTCAAGCAAAAACCCATAAATTATTAGATTACTTAAAAAACCAACTCCCCTTGACAAAAGTTAGCCAACCGCTATTATAGTTTATTAAAATTGTAAATTTAAAAATAAAATTTATTTAAACTTTAACTTAATAACTAAACTATAAAGGAGATTCAATGAAAATATTTCTATGGAGTTCACTAATGCTCGCTACTATTGTGGGCTTTGGTTTGGTTATTCTACAAAAAAACAAAAACAACATTCCACTCGATAAAATAGAAGACCATGATTTTTCCGAGTAATTAAGGGGGTTTAAACAATGGTTTAATAGTAGGCTGTTCCTTATTATCGAACAACCTTTTAATTATCCATCATCATTTGTCATTATCGACTTTGTAGTTGGAATATTTTAACCACAGACATTTTGCACTTTAGATAATCTAAGGAATTCATTAGGTGTTA
>CAZMMW010000050.1:0-5967 GCA_964567515.1 uncultured Gammaproteobacteria bacterium
GCTCATATAATTTACGATGACGCTTTTAAAAAATTACCTACCATGACATTTTTTAAATTTACGTCCTGAACCGCATGGGCAAGGATCATTGCGGCCGACTTTATGACCAGAGGCATCTTTAATTTTGGCAGTTACCGCGGCTGTCTGCTCATCACTGGTCTTGGACGGACCTGATTCTTTAATCTGTCTTACTGGCGCTGGTTGACTTTGTGACTGCAGCTCTGTTTTAAAAATAGAATAAACAACTGAATTTCTAATACTAACTAAAAGATCCCTATATAAATTATGGCTGTCCCGTTTATACTCTACTAACGGTTCACGCTGACCATAACTCCTTAAACCAATACCAGCTCGCAAATGTTCTATAGAAGTTAAGTGTTTAACCCAATAAGAATCTATAGCGCGTAATAGCATAGTACGTTCAATATCTCTGGGCACTTGTTCAGGATTAGTTATCACTAATTTTTTAGCTCGTTCTATGATACGTTGCTCATATTCATCATAAGCCACTACGCTTAATTGTTTTAAATAACCTAAAATTTTATCTGGCGCCGAAATACTTGATTTATCTCTCCATGTCTCGTCCCCTATCTCCTCTAATTTTTTCCTCTTTTCCGGTGGTAGCGGAAAGATGGTATTTACCACCTCATAAATCTCTTGTATATTCCATTGGTTAGCGCTTTCTGCCGCAGTATGAAAATTAACCACCGCCCCTAACTCGTCCTCTATCATATCTAAAACCTCCTGTTTTAAATTTATTGGTTCAGTTTCCATCCAGCTTAAAATTTGTTGGCGTTTTTTATAAATGGTTTCGCGTTGTTTATTAAGCACATCATCATATTCCACTAAATGTTTTCTAATATCAAAATTATTGCCTTCCACCTTTTTTTGAGCTGTGGCGATAGATTTAGTAATTAATTTGTTAGTTATCGGAACGTCATCTGGCAAACCTAAACGCTCCATCATAATTTTAACTCTCTCACCACCGAAAATTCTCATCAAATCATCTTCTAAACTAATAAAAAATTGCGAAGATCCTGGATCACCTTGACGCCCAGAACGACCCCGTAATTGATTATCAATACGTCTCGATTCGTGGCGTTCCGTACCAATAACATGCAAACCTCCTGCCTCTTTAATAAATTTAGCTTCCTCCTCTGTTGGTGGGTTACCACCTAAAATAATATCTACACCACGACCAGCCATATTAGTAGCTAACGTTACCGCTCCTCTCTTGCCCGCCTGCGCAATTATACTTGCTTCACGAGCGTGATTTTTTGCATTTAATACTTCGTGTGGCACACCTTCACGATTTAACAACTCATCCAAAATTTCATTTTTAGCAATAGAAATAGTGCCTACTAATACCGGTTGACCAGCTTGATGTCGTGCTTTAATTTCTTCCACCACCGCTTTAAACTTAGCTTCTTCTGTTTTATAAATCACATCGGATAAATCTTGCCTGATCATCGGCATATTAGTAGAAACCGTCACCACTTCTAATTTATAAATCTTAAAAAACTCCTCAGCTTCAGTAGCGGCTGTGCCAGTCATGCCAGCTAATTTGTTGTACATTCTAAAATAATTCTGGAAAGTAATCGTGGCCATGGTCATACTTTCCCGCTGGATCTGCACGTTTTCCTTGGCTTCAATCGCCTGATGTAAACCTTCAGAATATCTGCGCCCCATCATTAAACGACCAGTAAATTCATCAACAATAATAACTTCACTGTCACGCACCACATAATCACGATCACGTTTAAACAACACTTTGGCTTTAAGCCCAGCTTCTAATAAATGAATCATCTCCACATCAGTGCCAGTATATAAATTAGGAATATTAAGCCACTTTTCAGCTTTCATAATACCCTCATCAGTAAAAGTTGCTGCTCGCATCTTTTCATCAATATTAAAATCAACATTCTCCTCCAAAGTGGCAATAAACCTAGCAACATCATAATATTTCTCTACTGCCTCTTCGGCTGGTGCGGAAATAATCAACGGCGTGCGCGCTTCATCTATTAAAATAGAATCTACTTCATCAACAATAGAAAAATTAAGAGGACGTTGTACCTGCTGCGATTTTTGCCAAGCCATGTTGTCCCGTAAATAATCAAAGCCAAATTCATTGTTGGTGCCATAAGTAATATCAGCTTGATAGGCTTGCTGCCTGGTTACGTTTCGTAAATTATTATAAGTAGCATCTTCGTTATTTTTATAATCCAAATCATATACAAAAGCTCGTTCGTGATTAATACAACCACAAGACAATCCTAAAGCATAATAAATCTGTCCCATCCAGGCCGTATCACGTCGGGATAAATAATCATTGACAGTAACTACATGCACACCTTTGCCTTCTAAAGCATTTAAATACACCGCCAAAGTAGCAGTTAAAGTTTTTCCTTCACCTGTTCTCATTTCGGCTATTTGTCCGCGATGTAACACAATTCCACCAATTAACTGCACATCAAAATGCCGTTGTTTTAAAGTTCTCTTGGCCGCTTCTCTCACACAAGCAAAGGCCTCGGGTAAAATATTATCAAGAACCTCACCTTTACTAAGTCGCTCTTTGAATTCTTGTGATTTGTTTTTTAATTCCTCTGACGATAACTTTTCCAAATCAGATTCATAAGAATTAATCTGTTTAACTAATGATTGTAATGATTTTATCACTCTGGCATTAGGATCGCCAAAAATTTTAGTTAAAAATGACATAAAAACAAGGTGATGGGGTACAATTTACTCTACTATGTTTTAATAGTATTGACAAGATCAAAACAACATTTTAATCTGACTTAAACAAACCAAAGGTATAAAAATGAACCTTATCATTATAACCTCTAGTAATTTAAAACTGCCTGAAGAAATTAAAGACAAACATAATATTAAATTAGCGCATAATTATCAAGAAGGTTTAAAAATATTTAAACAAACTAAGGACTTAACAAATTATATATTGATAACTGAATTTGTTATTCAAAAACTAACTAATGTTCCGCCTAAATCATTTACCACCAATGATTTAATAAAAAAAGCTGTTGAATATAAAATTAATAAAGTTATCGTTGGTTTAATGCCACATCGTTGCCAAAATCAATATATGGAAAAATTAAATATAGCTTTTGCTAAAACTCGAACCACTTGGTATATCACCAAACAAACCCGCAACAATACTGAAATCTACTACGTAGAATTGCCGATTACTGGTGAAACCGCTAATTGGTTGGCTCTTATCAAATCATTAGAACAGTCTTTAACTGCCTGAACACGAAATCAAACTAATAAACTAAACCGAGTCGCGTCTTTCACAAGATAGCGACTTTTATTTTTGATATTAAATCAAAGTTTCTTACGTCCAAAAAAACTATAACCTACGATTTTATAAGCTAATTTAGCTGCTAAGAAATCACCCGCTGGTTGACCAGGGATAGGCGCTAACTCCACCACATCAGCTCCTACTATCTTTTTTTTCTTAGCTACTTCTTTTAGTAAATTAGTTACTTGATACCAAGTCAATCCCCCCGGCTCCGGCGTACCAGTACCTGGCAATAAAGACGGATCAAAACCATCAATATCAACCGTAATATAAACTTTATCAGTCAGTTGCTTTATTATTTTATCTGTTGGAATTTCTGGTGCCATAAAAATACGGCTACCTAAATTCGCTTTTTTAATAGACATTACTTCTTCCTCGCTAACAGAACGAATACCAACGGCAGTTACCGGCACTTTTAAATCATAAACACGCTTCATAGCGCAAGCATGACTGTATTTAGAACCCTGATATTCTTGCCGTAAATCTGTATGTGCGTCTATCTGCAACACGGAGATGTTTTTAAACTTCTCTTTCATAGCCGCCACTACGCCCGGAGTAATAGAATGTTCTCCGCCTAAAACTAATGGCCATTTTTTATCTTTTAATATACCAGCTATCGCTTCTTTAATTCTTAAAGTAGTAGCTTTCGGTCCCGACATATCAGCTTCTAATTCTGATAAAGTAAAAAACCCGAGTTGCGAGAAATCACGATTATATTCTAAATCCCATAACTCCAAATGCCGCGAGGCATCAATAATCGCTTGCGGTCCACGGGCCGTACCGGCGCCATAAGTGATAGTTGCCTCGTAAGATACCGGCAAAATAGCCACCTTGGCCTTAGCCCAGGATATTGGCTCTACTCCACCAAAATTAAATGGTTCTTTTTGATATTTTACTTTCATGTTACCAACCAAATTCCTTGCCTATTTCTTCTGCAGACTCACGTTTTCTGGCTACTGTCAAAACGCCATTTTGAGCAATAATTTTAGTTGGACCAGACAATAAACAATGATATGAAGATAAAGAGTCTTGATAAGCGCCGGTACCCAAAATAGCCACTAACTGCTGATCACCGTTTTCTAGGTCTTCCAAACGAGGCAGTAAAATATAATTCCCGCCGGCGGTATATTTATCGTCTGAATCACAAGACAAGCCCACCAGCCACGCTCGTGTTAATTTTTTGACATTTAAATTATTAACCGGGACTACTTGCCACTTTTGGTGTATGGCCCAAGTGTCTTTTAAATCATTCATAAAACTGCCATCAACCACATACCATTTTTTAGCTGATGCTTTATTGGTAATATCTTTTTCATTAAGCACCCGATAAATTGTTATTTGAGCTGGCGCCACCAAATAACTCCCCCACTCTACCAAAATATCCGGATTAGGTACGCCGGCTTTATCAGTCGCCCGCTGAATAGTTCTCACTATCCGCCTAACTAAACTTTCCACCGCAAATAAAGGTTTGCCATCATGTGGCACAGGCAATCCACCGCCAATGTCAATCATATCCAAATTGGGGTTGGTCTTGTGCAATTTAACATAAAGCTCCACTGCTTTTTTAAGGGGCGACATCAAACCGTCTTGATATTCTATTTGCGTAGACATGTGATAATGTAGTAATTTTAAATTCCTAATACGCCCCAAAGATAATATTTCTTTGGCTGATAAACCAAAACGGCCGAACTTTTTGTCCCAGTGAGCATTTATTTTGACATCGGGATCAAGACGAACGCCCACCTCTCCTTTATAGTTACTTAAAGCCGTTAATTCAAACCTATCCTCAATAATCGGGGTGATTTGTAAACCCTTATCGCGCAATTCACCAATTAATGATAAATAATAATTAGTCTTAGGACCATTACAAATTACCCTAATGCGATTATTAAACTGCCCCTGTTCCCATAAGCGCTTCACCAGCCATAATTCATTGGCTGATGTGACTTCTATGTTGCCACCTTCGGAGATAATAGGCAGTACAAATTCTTTGTTTTGGTTAACTTTCATGGGATAATGATAAAAAAATTTACCGCGATAACGTAAGTTCTTAATTACTCTATTAAAAGCGATCATTAAATCCTGTAAACGTTTTTCAATAATAAAAGGAAAAACTAACTCCAGCGAAGTGCCGAATTTTTTAGTCAGTTCATAAATATTGTATTGGTAATTACCTTCATGCACCACCAGCTGACCATTTTTATTAATATCAAAAAATTCAGTATTCAAATCAGCCCGACCTAATTTCCAAAATTTTCTGTTAGCTTTCATAAATATTTATTCCTCTTAAATAAAAATTTGCCCTTGATTTTATTTAATTGCCTTTCTAATTTTGGTAAGACCTCATCTATAGCGGCATACATATCAGCGCTTCTAACTGCCGCTTTAATATCCGGCCCCGGAACCTCCAACCTAACCGCCACCATAAAACGATCTCCCGCTCGCTTAGTTTGGTCCATTTCTAATTCAACCGCTACTCTAATAATTTTACTCCAAAAATGTTCTAATTTAGAAAATTTCTTATTAGCATATTCCTCCAAAGCGGTGGTCAGTTTAAAGTTTTTAGCTCCGACAATAATTTGCATGTCAAATTTTATTACTAAGCATATAATAGCTTGTGGAAAACTTAAGGTAACTTTAATTTTAAG
>CAZMMW010000051.1:0-1426 GCA_964567515.1 uncultured Gammaproteobacteria bacterium
AATGGTTGTCTTTTTTCTATTTTACAAGTAAAATACTATTATTCTTTATATGTCATTTCAAGTAGGCATCGTTGGTTTACCTAATGTAGGAAAATCCACTTTATTTAAAGCCTTAACCAGAAAATCGGTGGTCATTGAAAATTATCCTTTTGCCACCATTGATCCTAATGTTGGGGTGGTAGAAGTACCGGATGAACGTTTGGCTAAATTAACCGCTATTTCAAAATCGGAGAAAACCATTCCGACTACTATTGAATTTGTTGATATTGCCGGTTTGGTTAAAAATGCTCATCAAGGCGAGGGTTTGGGCAATCAATTTTTAGCCAATATCCGTGAAGTGGACGCTATTGTGCAAGTGGTGCGTTCTTTTAGCGATCCTAACATCATTCATGTCTCCGGCAAAGTAGATCCGCAAAACGATGCTGAAATCATTAATGTAGAACTAGCTATGGCTGATCTAACTACAGTCCAAAAACGTTTAGCAACCCTTTTGCCTAAAATGCGTAGCGGTCAAGACAAAGAACAGCAAAAGATAGTTTCTTTCTTGCAGAAAATAGAACAACATCTTAATCAAGGATTGCCTGTCAGGTTATTAGATTTTACTCATTTTACCGAAGAAGAAAAAAATGTAGTGAAAGAGCTTTCCTTACTTACAGCCAAACCATTGCTTTATGTAATAAATACTGATGAAAATAATAATGCTAAACTAAATTTAGAACCGAGTATTTTAATTTCCGCCAAACTGGAGGCGGAACTGGCTGATTTAGAACCGGCAGAAGCAAAAAAAATGATGGCTGAATTGGGTTTGGCAGAATCTGGTTTAGATAAATTAATCCGCGCTAGTTATGAATTACTAAATTTAATAACTTTTTTTACTTCTGGACCAAAAGAGTCACGCGCTTGGACTATCACCCGCGGCACGCGGGCGCCCCAAGCTGCTGGAGTAATTCACACTGATTTTGAGCGTGGTTTTATCCGCGCTGAAGTAACATCTTACGAAGATTTTGTTAACTGTAATGGCGAAACTGGTGCAAGGGTAGTTGGCAAATTAAGAGTAGAGGGCAAAGAATATGTAATGCAAGACGGTGATGTATGCTACTTTAGGTTTTCTATTTAGCAAACAATCCAACAACGGCGCCAACTAAAATAATCAATGTTACCAACGAAATTGGGATAACTGAAATTAATAAACCCGCCTTCGCCAATCCATAACCTTCTTGGTTTGGATCACGTTTTATTTGTTTAAGTGCAAGTATACTAAAAATTATCCCCCAGTGGAAAAAATATAAAAGCAAAAACTAATCCTAGGATAGCATTCGTATTGGTGCGTCTTTGCGGTGAATAGAATTGTTGTGGCGGAGTCGACATATTTGGTTGGATATTATCCATAAAATTATCTATTAAAAAATAAATTCACCTTTATTCT
>CAZMMW010000051.1:1436-5582 GCA_964567515.1 uncultured Gammaproteobacteria bacterium
ATATTTAATACTATGCCTTTACTCTACCCCCCCCCCGACTATTTTTGTCAAGGAAAATTAAAAACCCCCTGCCTAATTTACTACAACAAGGGTTTTGATTAGTAACCAATTTCTTATTTTGGTTTAAATTTTGATTTGGTTTGTATTTTAATTAAGCGTTGATATAAATAACTCGCTCCGAAAATAATTTTAGGTATGCTAGTAAGGGTATCTGATTCTGGTACAGATGATAAAAAAGATGGAAAAAGATCCAACGCCGGCGGCGAACCGCCATTAGAAAGCGGATAAAATAAAACATTAACATCATCTACGGCAACTAGTCCGCCCGACAGTAAAAAAGAACAGCGTGCTATCACCGGCATTTCACGCGGGGCGTCTTTTAAATTCTCCGGTAAATTAATGTCATCAATGGTCAAAGCCAAATTACCAACTGAATCAGCCAACTCTTTAATAGCTACTTCATGCCAACTATCCTGACCAGCGGCCCACTGACTAAAACAAACCATAAATAATAAACCATGATTAAGTCAAATTTTAAAAATAGCTTATATATAAACCACAAATCAGGCGCTGTTGACTAACGCCTGATTTTTTAAAGGCCTCTTATTTTTTATCTAATTCGGTTTGATTCAGCAAAATCCAATTCGTTTACTTTCTGCCAGCTATTTTCATTTAACACCACCAGTTTGGTATCTCCTATCACATACAAATAATCATTAATATAGACAGCTCGGCGGGCAGCAATATCGCTAACCGCTGCGGACATACTTAATTTATCTCCACTATAGGAAAAAACATACCCGCCACGGCCACCCGGCACAAACACAATACTATGTTTGGCATCTTGCAAAAACGCGTGATGATTATTTTGCACTTCAGTCCAAGAATCTTCCAAAGGATATTTATCTAATTCTTTTGGTTCTTGGGGATTAGAAACATCAAATAATGATAATTTAGCTTGCCAATTTTCCTGGCCAACACCTAAAATTAAATTACTAGTTAAAGGATGAAGATACGAGGAGAAACCGGGAATCTTTAATTCCCCAGCCAATACCGGCTTTTGCGGATTAGCTAAATCTAATACATAGAACGGATCAATTTGCCGGAAAGTAACTAGATAACCCTTGTTTTGAACAAAACGTACGGAATAAATTCTTTCAGTCTCACCTAAATCTTTAACCGCGCCCAATAACTTTAATTTTTTATCCAAGATATAAACATCGCTTACACTAGTCATGCTTCCAATCCCCCCTATACCCCACCAGTTTGAACCAATAGTAGTAGCTATACGCAAATTCCCTTGATATTCGTCTAAAGAAAATTGATTTAAAGGCCGACCAGGAACACTACTAGAAGAAATTACCAGCAACTCGTCTGCTTCAATTTTAACTATACCAGTTTGTTCTAAATCACGTTTATGGTTTTCTGTATAATTGGACATGCGGTGCTGAAATTCATTTTCTAATTTTAAGCGTTCATCTGATGAGAGAGAATTTTGTAATTTTTCCATTAATTTCTGAAATTCCGTCATTTTAGCTTCCTGGCTTATATCATAAGTACGCAAAGCCTCCAGTTTGCTAACAAACCAACTAGGAAATAAATCGCCTGCTCCTTTAACAGCGCCATAAATAAATTCCAACATATCACCAGGATAAGAATAGGTGATGTATAAATTATCGCCCGACATATAAAACAAAGACAAATCCGAGGAGCCAATAAAAGAAACTGCTTGTTGTTCTTTGCCTGTAGTTGGATCAATAATCATAGCAGTATAAGTCACGTCCACTGGCACGTTGGTAACTGGATGATAAATATCAGTACAAGGGATAATAATATCCCGCTCTCCCAACAAAAACGGTCTTAAAGGACAAGGGCTACCATACTTCACCGAAGCGCGAGTAATTAAATAAACTTGATTATTATAAAGACGGGCTGACACCAATTGATTATTTTCCTGATATTTCATTTCCCATACTTTCGTAGGATTTTTTGGATCAGCTACATCATAACCAACTATTTTATCATAAGTAAAAACTAACAAATTATTACGCACTAATAATAAATCACCGTTGATATCGATGGTGGAAAGTAAAGCCAACTCGGTTTGAGGAAAAGCTTTAATGGTTTTTATATTAGCCTGATAAGCCGGTGGCATTATTTTCTCTGATGGCATCATTCTCATTTCAGGAAGAGCATAATACCTTGCCATGCCGGAAAAATAAATCTGCTGGCCATCAGTTTTTACAATATCTGGTTCATCAATACCCATCACTTGCACATTAGTTTCCGAAACCCGTTCTGGCGTTAAAGATTCACTAGTTTTAGCGCCAAGATTTATATTGCCTTCTAAATTAACCAGATCCCCGCTCACTGGCACTCCTAAATTTTGACTCATAGCTCTCGGCATCATACCGCCACCAAAGCCATATCCACCTCTAAGGCTGGCTGTTTTGGCTAAATAATCTTTAAAATCCTGCTCTGATTTAAATTTAGCAACTGGAAAATCCTGAGTCGCTGTTGATAAATTACCGCCAGGGCCGGGAATTAAATAAGGAAATTGCGGTTTAATAATCAAATGGCCGGTTAATAAAACTACTGCCAAAAGTATGGCGATAGCCAAAGCTCCCACTGTTACCATCAGCCATTTACTATAATAGGAAGAAATCATAAATTAAATTATTAATAATTAACTATTCTCATTATATAATAAACGCTATAATTTTACCTCTCTTACAAACATTATTCTACTTTAAAATTAATACTACTATTTCCCTGACCAGGTGTTGAGTTGGCCTTTCATACAACATTGTTTGTCTGTCGCTTAACCAATTTGCCGGCACATGATCGGGCAAGGGGTTAATTATGGCAAGACCAGCGGCAGTTGTTGCTTGGATTAAAGGTAAAAGATAAATATCTCCTTGCGTACGCCAAGCTGGCCAAATCATTACCACTTTACCGCCTGGGGATAACAAATAAGGAAGAATTTTTAACCAATCGTTATATAAATAAGTTAACTCCTTCATAATATGTCCTAATTTTTGTGGTGTTTCCTTACCGGTTAAAGCTGGCCCTAAATATGGTTCGCAAACCACAGCCGCAAATTTTTTATTACTGATTTTATTACTTAAATCTTTGATATCAGACAAAAAGAATTTGGTTTTACTTGTGATAGCAGGATATTTTTTAATAAGCCATTGCCAATTAATTTTACTTCTGGCTAATGAGGCTTCGTTTTTATCTGCACTATAAATTTCGGGTACACCTAATAAAGCCGCTTCCTGTAAAATAGTGCCTATTCCGCAAAACGGATCTAATAAACTCTTGATAGTTCCGCCACCGGCCAAATTGACCATCAACCGCGCCAATTTTGGCGGCAGCATACCAACTTTAGCTTCGCGTCCAGGTCTTAAAAAATCTCTAGCTGCAAAATCAGCAAACGGCTGCACCGACAAAGTTCGCCCTACATATACTTTTTCTCCTTGAGGAAAAAAAATAAATTCCCAACCCTCGGGTGGTAATAAATGATTTTTTTGTACAGTAACAGAAGATAAAACTTCTTCCCGCGATACCACAAAACGCACCTTGTTTTGACCAGCCAACTCATGTTTTAATTGCAAACCGAGTTTGTTCAGCCAAGCCGGCTTATGATTATTGTGTCCGCCGGAGCCTTTTTTATTGTATCGAAACGAAGGAGGATACCAACTAAAACCAAAATAAAGACGTTGGTTAGTGGGTATATTTTTCTTAAGCAAATCAGTGATTGCCTCTTGATTATTGGCGATCTCCCCTATGACCTCACCAATCTTGATAGTACCAGCTAATAAGTTATGTAAATTATTAGACAAAGTTGTGTCAGATTCTATTAACCAATAATCCTTAGCCAACCCAACGCTAGTAAAAACAAAACTAATATTGCGGCTCACCTGCCAGATTTCCGCCACTGACAACTCCGGCTCGCGCCCTAAAATGAAAAAATATTGAGGCATAAATTAAGTATAGCATTAAATTACTACCACCCGTATCATTGATCTTAATTTCTGCTGTAACTTATAAACATTACCATGTTTTAATAATTCTAGATATGAGTATATCGTTTCTAGTCTTGGGTATTGGGTCAAACGTCTAAACATTCTCCTTTTAGTAGCC
>CAZMMW010000052.1:0-5560 GCA_964567515.1 uncultured Gammaproteobacteria bacterium
ATCGCTCTAAACACACACGCCAGCTAACGCTGGCGGTATTTGCATATAATAAAAATCTCGCAACCATTTTAAGTCGCGAGATCAATAGTTTTGTGAAGTTTAATTCAGGTAGCCTGAATAATCAAAAATAATTTTTCCTTTTTGTTTTTACCCTTGTCTGCTACCAAATTAGCTTTCCAACCAGCATAATGTAATTGCCGTAGTAATTCTTGATAGACTGGATGATTAGATTTTTTCATACCATTAATTTGGGAAGTTGATACTCCCCAATAGTAAAGTTTTTGTTTTACTAAACTTTTAATATGGTTGATAGCATCATTAATGAAATGGTTTAAACAAATCCTTATTTTTAAGCGATTTCTCACTTCTTTAGGCTTCAATTTAAGAACGCCTGAGATTTTGGTCAGCACCATTTCAATCATTGCTATTTCATGTTTTTCATAAAAATTAGCAGGAGTTATCATTTTTATTCCTTTCAAGATACTTTTTGATATGATTTGTTTGTAAACATCCTAGTATTTTATAGCTATTTTGTCAACACCTGTGCACTAGTCACACACACACGCTAAAAGTGTAGTTTTATGATAAACTTTAATCATGCCAACTAAAGAAAAATTTGTTATTTTTGACGGCAATGCTTTAGTGCATAGGGCTTGGCATGCCTTACCGCCACTCACGACCCGCGAGGGGATGCTAGTTAATGCGGTATATGGCTTTACCACCATTTTTTTACGTGTTTTAAAAGAACTTAAACCAAAGTATGTAGCGGTAACTTTTGACAGACGAGAGCCAACTTTTCGTCATCAAGAATTTAAGGCCTATAAAGCCCAGCGGCAAAAGCAGTCACAGGAGTTTTATGATCAGATACCTTTAATTAAAGAAATTGTGGCCGCTTTTAATTTACCGATTTATGAAGTACCGGGTTTTGAAGCGGATGATATTATTGGCACGGTTACCAAAATCATTTCTTCAGAATACCCTGAATTGGAAAGTATTATTGTTACTGGTGATTTGGATACCTTGCAATTAGTTGATGAACATACTAAAGTTTATACTTTAAAACACGGTTTAGTCGATACTATAACTTATGATCAAAAGGCTGTTAAAGAGCGTTATGGTTTAGAACCGCAGCAGTTGATTGATTATAAGTCTTTACGTGGTGATCCTTCTGATAATATTCCGGGAGTTAAGGGTATTGGTGAGAAAACAGCCGCCGAATTAATAAAAAACTTTGGCAATTTAGATAATTTATATAAAGAATTAGAAAAAGATAGTAAAAAAACCAAAGCATTGAAACCTAGTGTTAAGGAGTTACTCTTACACAATAAAAAAGAAGCTTATTTATCTAAAAAATTAGTGAGCATTGTCAGGAACGTTAAAATAATTTTTGTCATTGACGATTGTCTTTTAGGAAAATTTGCTGAAGATAAATTAATAGCCTTATTTCAACAATTGGAATTTAAATCATTATTGCCGAAAATTCTTCAATTACAAGCAGTTTTAGATTTACCAGTAGCTGTTAAAAACAAAAAGACCAAGGGTGGTTCGCAGGACTATCAGTTAGTAGATACTGAAGACAAATTAGCCTCTTTGGTTAGAGCCCTAGCTAAAGAAGAGTTTGTGGCTATTGATACAGAAACTTCTTCAATTAATCCTTGGCAGTCAAAATTAGTTGGCATCAGTTTATGTTTTAAAGAAGGCGAGGCTTATTTTGTGGTAGCTGATTTATTAACAAAAGAAACCAAGAGTGTAATCAGGTTTAAAGAATTATTAGTTGATAAAAATATAGCCAAAGTCGGACATAACATTAAGTTCGATTTAGAAGTTTTATGGCACAATAAACTACAATTGGCACCGATAGTTTTTGATTCTATGATTGCGGCCTATTTGTTGCGTGCCGGAGGAGAAAGAAACTTGGATTTAAACTCTTTAGTTTTTCAGGAATTTGGCTATCGCATGCAACCGATAGAGGATTTGCTGGGTACTAAAGGTAAAAAGCAAAAAAATATGCTAGAAGTGCCAATTGATAAAGTGGCTTGGTATTCAGGCGAAGATGCTGATTTTACTTTTAGATTAAAAAGCAAACTAGAAGCTGAACTCAGTAAAAATAAATTAGACGAATTGTTTGATAATATAGAAATTCCCTTGATACCGGTATTGGCGCAAATAGAGCAGGCGGGTTTTAAAATTGATAAAGATTATTTAGGAAAGATGCAAAAGAAATTAGCCGGCGAACTGGTTAGTTTGGAAGAAGAAATACATAAACTAGCCGGTAAAAAATTTAATATTGCTTCACCGCTACAACTTAAAGATATTTTATTTGAGGTGCTCAAAATATCCCCCGAAGGTATTAGGAGAACCAAAACTGGGCTTTCCACAGCAGCGTCAGAATTGGAAAAAATGAAAGATTTACACCCCATCATTAAGTATTTGTTAGAGTTTCGCGAATTATCTAAATTACAGTCCACTTATGTGGAGGCTTTGCCGGAGCTAGTTAATCCGGAAACTGGTCGAGTCCACACCAGCTTCAATCAAACCGTTACTGTTACTGGCAGACTATCGTCTTCTGATCCAAATTTGCAAAATATTCCTATTAGGGGCGAGTGGGGTCCTTTATTAAGACGGGCCTTTATAGCCGATAAAGGAAATATTTTATTGTCTGCAGATTATTCTCAGATTGAATTAAGAATAGTGGCACGTTTAGCGCACGATACTAATATGATGGAAATATTTCAACACGGTGCTGATATACATACCTCTACTGCCGCTTATATTTTAGGAGTAGAGCCAGATAAAATTACCAGAGATCAAAGGCGCAGCGCCAAAGAAGTTAATTTTGGCGTACTTTATGGCATGGGACCTTGGGGTTTGGCTGAACGCACTGGTATTAGTCGTGAGGAAGCCAGAAATTTTATTAATCGTTACTTTGATGCTTTTCCTGGAGTGGCTCGTTGGATTGAAGATACTAAAAACGAAGCTAGAGAATATGGTTATGTGACTACTCTATTAGGTCGCAAGCGACGTCTACCAGAGATAAATTCCGGCGTACAGCAGATACGCGCGGCAGCCGAACGTATGGCAGTAAATTTACCAACCCAAGGCACAGCTGCTGATTTAATGAAATTAGCCATGATTAAAATTGCTGCTAAGTTGCTCGAAACGTCCAAAGATTCTCAAATGATATTACAAGTGCACGATGAATTAGTCTTTGAGGTGCCAGAAGGGGATGTTAAAAAAGTAGCTAAGATGGTAAAACAAGAAATGGAAAACGCTTTAAAACTTTCCGTGCCGATTGTGGTGGAATTAAAGCAGGGTAAAAATTGGGGAGAAATGGAGGTTTTAAGCCACTAGTTTCTAACAATATTATTCCTAGCTGACCGTAACTTGTCGTTCCTACCTTTTTTATTGTCATTCCTGTTTAACCATCGCTTGTCACTCCAGTCCAATCTCCGTTTATCATTCCCGTAAAGGTGGAAATCTAGCAAAACAAATTAATTCTGGATTCCCGATCAGGTCGGGAATGATAATAAGAATATTAATCGAAATTTTATTATGTTATTAGATATTGTAATTTTACCGCCAAGTAATATTCGCCAACGAATAGGATGTTTGGCTAAGAAACTCAATAAACTTTATCCTTCGCCTAGCGTGGTTGATGATATTAAATTAATTCCTCACATCTCCTTGTATCACCTCAATGTACAAAAGAAAAATTTAGGCGAACTTTTCATGATTATTAAAAATGTTTCGACTAGTGAAAAAAGCTTTTATATTAAAACAGGAAAATTGCATATGGGCAGCATCAGTATAGATATTCCCGTCAAAGCTAAGACTATATGTAAATTAAATAAAATGGTTTTAAAAAAGTGTGTTGCCTTGAGAAAAGGTATAATGCCTTATATTTTTAATTATGAAAAAACAGCCGCAGTTAAACGCGCTTTAGCTAATTATGGTACAGTTGGTACAGTTATAGATTATAGACCGCATATAACTTTGTTAGTAAACAAGAGTGGTTTTGATGACAAGAAGATTATTCCTTTTAGATTTAAAAATAATTTTAAATCATCTATCCTTGCGGTTTGTCAGATAAATCGGTGGTACCAAGTGACACAAATATTAAAACAGTTTAAGTTCAAATAATATGGCAGGGAAAATACTTAAGAAAAAATCAGCAGCCATTCAGTTTTGGTATGGAGAAAATCAGTCTTTGTTGCAATGGGAGTTAAATTATTGGCGTAAAGAATTTTATAAGCGTCATCCCAAGGCCGTCATAGAAAGATTAGCCAGGGGAGAAACAGATTTAGCGCAAAAATTAGAGCGCTCGTTTAAAAGTAGTGGACTTTTTGTTCAAGATAAACTTTTAATTTTATATAATTTAGGTGTCAAAGCTGACGATTTATCAGAACAAACGATAAACTATTTATCATCTTTAGCCAAAGGTATTTTTGTGATTTTAATTGAGGAACATAAGCCTTTAACCAATGGTAAATTTTATAAACAGATTAAGAAATTAGAGGATACTGATTTAGTTAGGATAAAAGATTACGAAGATTTATCAATTAGAGAATTAGAACAATGGATAGCTAAACAAATTAAGATACAAGGAGGCGTTATTTCAGTCCAAGCCGTTGCTTTGCTGGCTAGCTTGTTGGGTAATAATTTTTTACGATTAGAACAAGAAATAAATAAGTTGCTGGCTTTTGCTATGGGTCAGGAAATTAAGACCGTCCAAGTTGATATATTGGTTACGCAAAAATTAGAAGAAGACGTTTTTGCAGTGATTGATGCCCTTGGTCGCCGAGATTTTAAACAAGCGATTAAAAAATTAGAAGAACAATTTGCAGCAGATACCAATCCTCAAGGTTTGGTAGGAACTTTAGCCTGGCATCTTAAGATATTAAAGCAAGTTAGGCAGTATTTAGATGAACAACCCAAAGCCTCGGTACGGCAGATAGCTGCTGAATTAAATATCCATCCGTATGTGATAAATAAAATCTTGGCACAAATTCCTTATTATACCAAAGAAAGGTTAAAGTTTTTGTATAATGAACTTTCTGATTTGGACGTAAAATTAAAATCCACCCGCCTTGATCCGCAAATGTTGTTTGATTTGTTTATCAGTCATTTAGCTAATCCTAAGGTAGGATAAACTTTGACACGTTTAAAACAAAAACATCCGTCGTGACGGATGTTTTAAATCTAGAATATTATTTCTTGCTCTGGTGCAGTGCTTTCATTAATCTTGATTTCTTGCGAGCGGCATTATTTTTTTTAATCATACCTTTTTGCGCCGCTTTATCTAGGGCTTTAATAGTAGCTTTAACTTTATCTTGAACATCGCTAGATTTACTGGCGATAGCTTTGCGAGCCTTTTTAATAACCATCTCTAGAGCTATTCTAATTTTGGTATTATGAGCGGTTCTTTTAGGAGTTTGACGATAATGTTTCCACGAAGCTTTTTTGATAGGCATAATAGAAATTTAAAATTTAAAAATCAAAATGCAAAATTATTTAATGGTAGGGTTATAATATAGCTCCTTGATAAACTTGTCAATACAAC
>CAZMMW010000053.1:0-5073 GCA_964567515.1 uncultured Gammaproteobacteria bacterium
ATTATAAATATCATTAGTATTCATTGGCGCGGTAAACTTTTTCCATAAACCGCCGCTCAAACTTTCCCAAGCGCCGCTGTTTTTAGACATTCTAAATTCTTGCAAACACTGGCTGTAATAAATACGGCCTTCGCTGGAGCCGGCTGGAGCTGGTTCAGAGCAACCGGCGACCTGCGCCTGCGCTGACGAAGCTCCCCAAATGCCGGATAAACTGAAATCCGTTGATAAAAAATTCTGCCCCGGCCACAAGCCGTTATTCTGCCACAGGCCAAAACCAAAAGCCGCCGCTGCCGCTAGCGGTAAAATTACTAATAAATTGTAGAAGAAACGGCGATCCATATAATTCAAAATGTAAAAATCAAAGATTAAAATGACAAGCTAAAATGTTAAAATTATTTTTTACCTTTTAAGGTTAAGATACGGGAAGCTAAAATATTGGCGATTTCTATTAAATCTTTCAGTAGCCATGACAATTCATTTTGTTCGCCTTTGTTAGTATCTTTTAAAAGAGTTAGCCAAACCTTTGACTCATTGGCTGATTTTAAAGCATGAGTGAAGAAATTAATGAAATCTTTCTTAGAACTAGCTGAATTGGCTTCAATATAATTAGCTAAAATACTGGTGCCACTTCTTAAGAGTTGTTTTCCTAAAACATTACTAACGGAATCTTGAGGAAGTTTATCAATAAACTTGATTAGTCTTAATACCCAATGATAAAGCCTCTTTTTAAATTCATTTTTAAATTTTACACTGTCATTTTCCATTTTGATTTTTAATTTTTGATTTATTGTAAGTTTTTTCTTCCAAATTATATTCCTTATTTTTCTGGTTTGAAAATTCTTGCCTTAAAAATTTAATAGAAATTAAAAGTTAGGATTAAGGTAAAATAATAATTTAGTCCCCCGCATCGCTAGTTTCTCTTGTTATTTTCACAGAGCCCCTATGAGTACCTGAGCTGTTTTGCGCCACAAGACAATAATAATACCCCTCTTGTGTGGATGACCCCTCAAACTCACCACTAACAGTAATGTGCGTTGCGCCGCCTAAAACTGAACCTAATGGGATGACGTCGGGTAACAAAGCGCAAGTAGCTGAAAAACTCCCATACCTGAAAGAAACATTAGTGCTTAAACCATTAGCTCTAACCGATCCGTTCAGCGTATAGACATATCTGCCTCTGGCATTAAGTGCTGATGACCAGCCCCACGTGCTCGCCACTGGCGCGGCAGGAGTTAAAAATTCAATAGTGGCAGTCTTAGAACTATCCATTCTTAATATACAGGGATCAGTAGCTATAGCAACAGAGCAAGCCCCGCCCCACACTCCTGTTTGACCAGAAGGAATGGTAGCCGCCAGTGTCACATTATCAAAAGCATCAAAAGTGGCAGTACATATTCCGGAACTGCTGGAACAAGCAGTAATACCAGACGGGGAACTAGAAACCGAGCCAGTGCCGGTGACTGCCACTGTTAAACTTGGCTTGGCAAAACTGGCCGTGACTGTTTTGTTGCTGGACATTGTCACATTACAAGCGCCGGTGCCACTGCAAGCCCCGCCCCAACCAGTAAATAAATAACCAGTAACTGGATTAGCGGTTAAACTTATAATAGTATCTAGGTTATATTCCCAACAATAAGTAGGACTGCCGGTACAAGAACCCGTAGCGCCAACAGGAACACTGGCAACCGTGCCGGTGCTAAGACCGCTAGATACTGTTACGGCTAACGTCGGTTTGCTGAAAGCCACTGTCACATTTTTATCACCGTTCATAATTAAAGTACAAGTGGTGCTTGTGCCACTGCAAGCTCCGCCCCAATTAATTGCTACCCCCTCGGCAACAGCAGCAGTTAAAGTAACGGTGGGAGGTCCAGTAATAATATTATATGCATAACTACAAGTTAAACCGCAATTAATACGAGTATCATTAGAAGTAATGGTGCCGCTACCGGTTTTGGTTATAGATAACAGAGCAAAGTTTCCCCAGCCGGGAAAAATCATCACGCCGTCAGCCGACAGCGCTAAAGCGTTCCGACCAACAGAGCTGCTGGCGCTTTCTTTGGCCCAAAATCTTAACTGACGCGAACCGCTGTCAGCATAAACAGCCCAATGATCATTGGCGGTAGTTGAACTTAATTTTAGATTTATTTCCGGATTGCCGGTGTTGTTGTCAATATACAGGCGCGGGCCACTGCCAGTCTCGCCCATTATTCCCAACCGGGTGCCGGAAGGCCAGCTGACAGTACTCGGCGTAGCCGTGCCAATAGCGACGATGCCAGAAAGATTTGACGCAGTGCCTTTAAAAATATTTTGGTTTGTTTCTCGCGTCCATAAAGCAGAATCGTTAAGAGTACCGCTACCCGGAGTGTTGGCCCAAGATGTTATACAATCGGCATCAGTGCCGGCATCCTCACCATCTGGTAAACAATATCTTTTAGCAAACAAATTGCCATCGCCTGTCGCGCCTGATGCTAAAGTAGCTGGATCTCTCGCAATACTGCCAAAATATCCTGCCCATTTATTCTCTGGATATAAAGATTGAGCATACAATACTATCTGCCGATCAGAAATAAATTGAGCAAAGCCAGCAGTTACGCCCGATGTTGCCAAAGTTTTCAATCTTATAGAACCGTCTTGAGATAATGTTTCACTTGTTGGCATAGCCCACACTGGTCCGTAAAGATTTCCAGCTGGCGGGTTTTGCGTTGGATCCTGCCAAATTCCTTCAGTTTGAGCATAAACTAAAGAACCGGCCCACAATAGTGGCAGTAGAAAAAGAAAAATAATAAATTGGCGGCGCGACATTATTGTTTAGTATTAGTTTTAATAAGTTTAGTATTAGTTTTAATAATACAGCTACAGCACAAAATACCAATTTTTGTTACTAATTTTGGCTGATTTTGCCTAATATTTATAAGCTTGATATACTTATTATAGCATAAAAAATAGCTCCTGGCAAGCTTTAATAAAATAGATAACATCTATTCATTATTTCTTCCTTAAATATATACTTTTCAATAAAAGACACTGACTAAATAATGCAAAATGTAAATATCAAAATGGAAAATAACAAATTAAAATTTAAAAATAATCATTATGTCGCTGCGAGGGAATGAAACGACCGAAGCAGTCTAGAGATTGTTTGGCAGAGATTGCTTCACTGATGCTCGCAATGACTGTTATCGTCACTGCGAGGCAAAGCCGAAGCAGTCTAGAGATCGCCGCGCTCACCAGCAGCTCGCAATGACAAAGAGAATAAAAATATTCTTACTTCATAATTCTAAATTCTTAATTAATTTATTATGTCAGATTTTATTTCTACTAACCGAGTATGGGCTATTGTTCTGGTAGCGGCTATCTTTGTAGCCGCGGTCAGCGGCATTATTGGCTACAACCTGGGGCTCTCTCACACTCTTAATCTCAAACTGACCAATACTATTAATTCATTTAATAACGCTAATGGTAATAAAACATCTAACGAACTGATTAATAATATTAACAGCAACGAGCAAAGCATCAATAATAATTTAAATAATATTAATAATGAATTGCCCGCGACTAATGAGAGCACAGAACTGGAAGGCATTATTGGTAAAATAACAACCGATAGTTTTACTTTAACTACCTTAAGAGAATACCCCCAGGCAACCAAACCAACTGACTATCTAATCGCTATCAATCAACAAACTAAAATAACAGAAACCGTGGCGCAGATTACAATACCGGCTGGCGACGGACTGCCCCAGACTAACATTACTACCCGCGCGCTCAAGGCCACTGATCTTAAAGCGGGACAAAAAGCAGAAGTGGTAACTGTAAGCCAGCTCACAGATCCAATATTAATAGCCGCTACTATTAACATTAAAACCATGATTAAAAAATAATAATTCAGCATAGAATTATAAAGCTTGGAAAAAGAATATTAAATAATGCAAAATGTAAATATCAAAATGGAAAATAACAAATTAAAATTTAAAAATAAATAATTTTGATTTTTGATTTTTTAATTTTAAATTTATTTTATATGTCTACACTCACCTGGATTATCATCATCGCCCTTGGCTTAATAGCGCTTTGGGTGGTTTATACTTATAACCGTTTAATTTCTTTGCGCAATCGTTCGCAAGAAGGATGGAGCGATATTGACGTGCAACTCAAGCGTCGTTATGATTTAATTCCTAATTTAGTAGCCACCGTCAAAGGTTATGCCAAACACGAAGAAGGGGTGTTTACCCGCGTTACTGACGCCAGAACCCGCGCTATGGGAGCCAAAACTCTGGCTGAACGAGGCGAAGCGGAAAATATGTTGACCGATACTCTAAAAAGTTTATTTGCCGTGGCTGAAAACTATCCTGATCTTAAGGCCTCGGTTAATTTTGCCAAACTACAGGATGAACTGGCTGACACGGAAAATAAAATCCAGGCCTCGCGGAGATTTTACAACGGGCTGGTGCGCGACCTGAACACCATGATTCAAAGTTTCCCCAATAATGTGATCGCCAGTTTATTTAAATTTACTAGCCAAGAATTTTTTGCTTTAGAGCAAGAGGAGGCCAAAGAGCCGGTGAAGGTTAGCTTTTAGAAGCTGGTTCCTAGCCACTAGTTCCTAATTTTATAGTTCCTAGTATTTATGAATTCTTATCGGGATTTAACAGTCTGGCAAAAAGCCTGCGATTTAGTATTGCTTGTATATGAACTAACAAAAGAGTTTCCATCGCCTGAACAATTCGGTTTAACCAGTCAAATGCGGCGGTCAGCCGTATCAATACCCTCCAATATCGCCGAGGGTTTTACTCGTCGCTCGCCGGCAGATCATTCCAATTTTGCTCGCATAGCCTTTGCCTCTGGTGCGGAACTTGAAACCCAGCTTTATTTAGCAGAAAAATTAAAACTATCTAATACTAACAAAATTAGTGAAGCAAAAAGGCTTCTGGATGAAGTTATGCGTATGTTAAATAAATTAACAAATATACTTAAAAGTAATAAATAATTCTAGGGACTAGGAACTAATCACTAGGAACTATGTATAATCAAATTACCAGCAATAAACGCAAAAGCGCCATCTTAGTGATAATA
>CAZMMW010000054.1:0-4578 GCA_964567515.1 uncultured Gammaproteobacteria bacterium
AATAGCCACAGACAGTAGGTCCCCGGTTGCTCGGGGTTAAGTATCCGCCGATTGGCGGAGGCCTACCGAGGCAAATTAGCCAATAATTTATGGTAACATGGTTAAGAGTGCTATCTGTGGTTATCCACAGATTATTTTATATTTTTTACTTTAATTATGGCTAAAACCAAGCAACAAAAGGAAATTTTAGTAGCCCAAACTTTACAGATGATTAAGGGGGCTAAAGGCGGCGTATTTGCTGATTTTACTGGTTTAACAGTTAAAGAAATATCTGAACTAAGAAGACTTTTAAAAACACAAGGTATTGAGTATGAGGTTCTAAAAAAGACCTTATTGGCCAAATCCTTGGAGGCAACGACAGTCACTGGTTTGGCAGCTGATAATTTTACTGGTAGCGTTAGTTTGGCCATCTCATCAAGCGATGAAGTGACGACCGCTAAAACATTAGTAGAGTTTGCTAAGAAACATGATAAGTTACAGATTTTAGGCGGCTTGATGAATCAATCTTTTATTAGTCAAGAGCAAGTTAAGATATTAGCTAGATTACCTGGTAAACCAGAATTATTGGGTCAATTAGTCGGATCACTGGCTAGCCCGTTATCTGGTTTAGCTAGAGTCTTGGTTGGTAATTTGCGTGGTTTGATTCAGGTTTTATCGGCTTTAGCAAAAAAACAAGCTTAAAAATAATTTTAAATTCTGCATTTTAATTTTTAATTTTCAAAATATATGTCAGACGAGCAAAAAAAAGATGTACAAGTACCAGACAAGTTCAAGAATCTCGTAGCCGAGATTGAAAAACTTTCCGTACTTGATTTATCGGAATTAGTGAAAGTTTTGGAAGATAAGTTTGGTGTTACAGCAGCCGCTCCAGTAGCCATAGCTGCTATGCCAGTGGCTGGCGCTGCGACGGAGGCCGTAGAAGAAAAATCCAGCTTCAATGTTGAGTTGACTAATGCTGGCACTAATAAAATAAATGTGATTAAGGCCCTGCGTGAAGTCACTCAACTTGGTCTGAAAGAAGCCAAAGACCTGGTGGATGGAGCGCCTAAGATGGTTAAGGAAGATGTTGGTAAAGAGGAAGCGGAAAATATCAAGAAAAAATTGGAAGCTGCTGGTGCTCAAGTTACTCTTAAGTAATAGCTTCAGTACTACTAAATACTCCTGATTTTTTCAGGGGTATTTTTATTTTAGATAATTTACTAGATCGATTTGCCAGATTTTATTATCACCCAGAAGATAAAGCAATTTATTTTTTCCGTCACTCACTAGATCAGTTAGTTGATGAATATTAGGAAACATAAATTGACCAGCTAATTTACCTTCTTTGGTAAGCAAGGTAATCTTTTTTTGTTCGGGATTTAGGAGATATAAATAATCTGATTCCGCAGAGGTTCTAATTTTAGTATTACCAATTAAATTCAGCGCCGTATTTAAGGTAAAAGTCTGCTGTAGACCTTTAGTATATTTAATAACCTCACCGGTTGTAGTTAGAGTATAGATTGATCCATCAATAGTTAGTGAAATAGTATTATTAGCTAATTTTTGTGCATTCTTTAGCCAGTCAACAGGGGAAGTGAAATCTTTGTCACTAACATTAGAGCGTTGTATATTAAGAGGTTTTTTAGTTAAAAGATATAATCTAGATTCTGTATAAGAGGCAAGATCCAGAGTGCTAGGAAGTTGTCTAGTGAGTTGTAGTGATGATTTATTGTTCAGATTGATTAACCAGGCGTTATTGTTTTCTGTGGTTACTAGTAAACGATTATTAGTTAAAGCTAAAATGTTGGTCGGTGCCCCGACTATAACAGGTATAGTGAGTAGTTTATTGGCCTGCTGTTTATTTATTTCTACCAGCCACCCTTTTTGGTTATACGCTAATAAATTTTTACTTATTAATAATCCACGCCAGGTTTCTGTCGATAATTTTGTTAAATCAATAACCAGTTTTGGCTCGGTGATAGTGATTTGACGAGTTATTTTTTGCTCTAATTGTTGATATATGTCAAGTAGTTGAGTATAGTTATTTTTTTCCTGTTTAGTATTGGTGGATAATTTTTGTAATTCGTTATTTACTTTTTGTAGTAAATAAGTAGCTTTATTATCATCGTGATAGATTATAGCTGTTTCTGTTTGAGAAATTATTTCTTTAATCTCACTGAGTTTATTTTGATAATTTTTTTGTTGAGAAGATACAAAGTTTTGTTTATTACTAGACAGGATGCTTAAAGAAAGTATAAAAATTAATACTACTGTTAGTGTTGCCATCGTTTTTTGGCTATTAGGTAAACGCTGGTATTTAGCCCAACTTCTACCTAGGAATAGAGTTAATCTTTCTTTAATGTCATGTCTACGCCAAGGTATATTTTTAATAAACTTAATTAAGCATTGGATTATTTTTGTTAAACGATTTTTGGTAGTTGGGCTGGGCGATAATATAGTAGCGGAACGCACCGCAGTGACCTCAATGGTAGTTTTTTTGAACATATTGCCTAATTTAGTAATCCAACCCGTAGCCACGGTCTGTGGGCCCGGTTTTTTGTCAAACAACAGTATTTCATCATTGGCAGAACTTAATGTTGGTTCAAGTTTATAGATTATTAAACTAACTGCAGGTTGTGTATCTAAAACAGTTAACGTCTTTTTAATCTCATTGACGCATTGGCCAGGAGAAGATTGGCCTACAATGTTTCTTAATTGAGCAACTGAAAAATAGTCTAAGATACTGGGATTTATCAAAATTAGAGCCTCCTGAATTTTTAGATTGCCACTTACTAGTTGCTGGAAGATAGGCTTACGATTTAGTGTGGTATCGTGGTCAGCGCTTAGGGCTACTTTGATGATGTTAGTAAATTTTTCAGTTGAGACTACAAAAGCACTAGCATTACCTAGGACAGAGACACCGATTTCTGTATCACGAGTTATGGCTAAAGCTAAGTGATAACGCGGTACGGTGGGATTGTGAGGATATGGTGAAAAAATCTGCCATAATGTTTTGTTAAGCTCTAATAATATTTTTTCTAGTATTTCTTCGGTAGTATCAATCGCTGTAGCTTGTTGTGACCAAAGTTCATCTAATTTAGAGATAATAGCTAGAGCAGCGGCCTGCGCAGTTGGGTAAGCCAAATTTATTTCCCCCACTAGTAATAAATAAGTGCCATTTTTTTGCCAGACATTAGCTAAACTAGGCGTTTGTTCACTAGCTATAGCCAAACGAGCTAATTTAGGAGACACTAATAGGGGTTTGTTCATAAGGTATTAAGGGCGATTAAATGCACTGAATAGTAACTAAGGTCATTTTACCATTATTACTTTATTTTAGTATACTATAGTCACGGTTACTTACCATACCTTTATTTACTTATTATGCTTGAACAATTATTTGGCTCACGTACCAGAATAAAATTATTAAGATTATTTTTATTTAATCCCCAAGTAGCTTTTTATGTACGAGAAATAACTAGAAAAGTAGGGGAGCAGCTTAATTCTGTCCGTCGTGAATTAGCAAATTTAAGTAATCTAGGATTAGTCATCGCCGACCAACAAGAAGACAAGAAATATTATAGGTTAAATGATAAATTTGCTTTAGTTAAGGAATTGACTGACGTTTTACTTAAATCCCAGATTCTGTTAGAGCAACATTTTATTAAAAATATGAAAGAGTCAGGTAAGATTAGATATTTAGCTTTAACAGGTTCGTTTAGTGGTTTAAAACAATCCCCCACTGATGTTTTGATTGTAGGACAGGTAAACAAAACTATGTTAGTTAGTGCCATAGAAAGATTTCAGCGCGAAATCGGTAGAGAGATAAATTATACCTCGCTTTCTACCCGCGATTATAATGAACGCCGTAAATTGGCTGATAAATTTTTACTGACTATTTTAAGCGGACCAAAAGTGGTAATAGTTGATGATCAGGAGACGGAAGATGAAAAATAAAGTTTTTCTAGTTTTTAATATTACTCCTCATGAAGGAGAATTGGGCTTGATAAACAAGAGCCAAGTGTTAGCCAAAAAAATAATTGACGGTTATACTTCGGAGCATTTTCTTTTAAATCTGGATAGGTTTTTAAAAAAAGCTAAATGTCCAATTAATCAGCTTCAAGGCATTATTATCAATAGTAGTGGAGGTTTTTCTCAATCGAGATTAATAGTTACCGTAGCGAATAGTTTAGCTTATATTGGCCATTGTCAAATAACCCAACTTCATCGTTCAGTCTCACTTCTTAATCTAGTTAAACTAATACCTACATTAAAATGGCAAACGCAAGTTAAGCCGGTATATAAATACTCAGTAGTATAAAAGCGATTGCAGGGTCATCCTGGTATGATTAATGGCTATTAGTATAGCCATTTTTGCGTTGTTTTAGACGATTGTTTAAAAACAAGTGGCAAGGACCCGTTTTTAGACAATGAATCGAAGGTTTTTGAGTAGTCATTCGCAGGACTGTTTTTATAAATAATCTGATGAGCATAGATTAACCAGTGATGTCTTCAAAACTGAATAAATCTTTTATAATCGTTTGTGTTTTAACCACAGACATTTTGCACTTTAGATAATCTAAGGAATTCATTAGGTGT
>CAZMMW010000055.1:0-4499 GCA_964567515.1 uncultured Gammaproteobacteria bacterium
CAAGAACCGATTTTGCGCCTGGATTGATGAAAACGGACGGCGGGCAAGAATTCGGAGTGGCGATATTAAAAAGATAGTATGAATGTTATTGCAGAAAATAAGAAAGCTTTGTTTAATTTCAACATTCAGGATAAATTTGAAGCTGGTTTAGTATTATCAGGACCGGAGGTAAAATCGGCCAAGCTTGGCAGGATAAATTTGCAGGGGAGTTATATAATTCCCAAACAAGGAGAATTGTGGCTGGTGGGGTGTCATATTGCGTCATATTCGCCAGCTAAAAATGCGCAAATAAATTATGATCCTAAAAAAGATCGCAAACTTTTGTTAAACAAAAAAGAGATTTCCTACTTATTAGGGAAAAGTTCCAGTAGAGGCTTGACAATCGTACCGCTTTCTGTTTATACTACGCATAGATTGGTAAAGATCCAGATCGCAGTGGCTGTTGGTAAAAAAATGGTTGATAAAAGGCGCGCTATTAAAAAAAGGGAAACGGACAGAGAAATTAGGCGTTCCTTAAAATATTAAACCTTCACCAAAGCTATTTGCCATTAGCCATTAGCTAATAGCTAACTTTGGGGGATGTTTAACAATTGATAAATCATCAAACTTTATTTGGCAGATCAAGTTCTTGTTACTTGTAAAACAACAAGGATTATACAAATGCCAAATCATTTGTCGCTCGGGTAAAGAATGCATTTGCAGACTTTGCTCTGGCTCCAGCCTTGGCTTAATTTTAAGCTGAAGCCGTTCTGTAAGGTGATCTCGATAATCTTATAGAACGTTATTCATCGAGTATGATTAAAAGACGTCCTGACTTTTAATCCAATTTTACCAGGACAACCTGACGGTATTTTTGTCTGATTTGATTATCGTCAAAATTAATCAGACTAAGTCTGTAGAAAAATAAAGGGCGATGTTTTAGACGCGGGTGTAATTCCCGCCATCTCCACCACGTAAAAACTTTTATACAATAATTAATTATTTAATCACAAAAAATTGAGTAACAAATTTAGATACCGAGTAAATCAATGGATCAGATTGCCGCAAGTGCAACTGATAGATCAATTTGGTAAACCACGAGGAATAGTGGCTACAGCCGAGGCCTTACAATTAGCGCGTGGGGCCGGATTAGATTTGGTGGAAGTTAATCCATCGGTGCGCCCTTCTATTTGTAAGATAATGGATTTTGGCCAATTTCAATACAAGCAGAAGAAATTATTACAGCAACAAAAAACCAAAATAAAAAAAACAGAAGTTAAGGGAATTAGATTGTCTTTAAATATAGGTAAACACGATTTAGAGATTAGACAACAGCAAGCAGAAAAATTTTTACAAGAGGGACACCAGTTAAAGTTAGAGATTGTTTTAAGAGGCAGAGAACGTCAACGTTCTGGTTTGGCTAAACAAGTGTTAGAAAACTTTATTTTTGCCTTAGGTAATAAAATAATAACTCTAAATCCCTTAAGTGTGCAGGGCGGAAGATTATCTTTGCAAATCGGTCGTAAAAGTGGCGCTAGTCAGACAACTAAAGTTAATCAAGAAAAGGAAGGACTTGTTAATAATTCATAAATACGCTATAAATATTAGAGTGCTAGTTAGGCGTTTTATTTTACTCTAAATTACTATGCCAAAGAAAAAAACTCATCAAGCTACAGCCAAGAGATTTAAGATTACTAAAAAAGGTAAGTTTATGAAGCGAACTGCTGGTCAGAGTCATTTTAATGCTCGAGAATCCGGTAAAGTTACTATGGGTAAGCGCCGCGATTCGGCTATTGCCAAAGTAAATGTGGCGGCTTTGCGTAAGCTAATTCCTGGAAGTTAGTTTAGGATTTAGAAATTAGAATTTATTAATTTATGTCTAGGATAAAAAGGGGCGTCATGCACGCCAAAAGAGTAAGAAATATTTTACGGCGGGCCAAAGGTTACCGTTGGGGTCGTAAAAGTAAAATTAAATTAGCTAAGGTAGCAGTACGAAAAGCTGGTGCCTATGCTTACCGTGACAGGAAAACCAGAAAGCGGGAGTTTAGAAAATTATGGACTATCAAACTTAATGCGGCAGTACGAGAGCATGGTTTAACTTACAGTCGGTTTATTGATTTATTAAAAAAGAATAAAGTTGAATTAGATAGAAAAGTATTGGCACAATTGGCTGAATATCATCCCCAAGTGTTTGCTAAAGTGGTGGAGATGGTAAAGCCAAAATTATAGCCTATAATTTTACTGACTATCAAACCCCGATTTATCTCGGGGTTTTGATTATATTTTTGGAATTTGACCGATTATATCAAAAGCAGTAGATAATAAAAGGAAAATAAAATTACCAGATCAGTTAAAATAGTTAATCAAGATACAAAAACAGTTAACAATATAGGAGTTTAAAAATAATGAAACATAGTATCTTTGGAATGTATTAGGTCAACGCATTGACGCCGGATAATGTATCAAGTGCCTATAATTATTGTGGCGCCATTGAAATGAAAAGCGATGGAACTTTTTTCGGTATGATGTATGATTCTTTTGGTTCGACAGAAGTAGTGGGGAGAATAAGCGAAACAGGTATATCTTGGACTAAAACATACCAAGAAGAGGCAAACCCAAATACTCCAAAATATTCCTTGACGTATAATTTCAAGGGAGCCGGCTACGGTTGGATTGGAGAGATTGTTTTCGATCAAAAGGATAAACCCGATCCAAATTCAGTCTACTGTACTTCATGTGTGATGTTACCGTACGATAATCTTAAATGGTGATGATGAAAACAACTGGAGTGTAATATTGTGGTTTGATAATAAACGTCGAACCTTTTTATTTTGCTAAATCAACAAAATCTTTTATAATAATGATGAATTAATATGATTGCTAAAAGACTACAACAGGAAATAGGAGCGGTGGTAAAAGAACACTGGCAGCTGGAGACACACGAGGTAGATGTCAGTTGCCCGCATGAATTAATGCATGGTGATTTTACTACTAACATCGCGCTGAAAGTCGCTGCTCGCTGGGGTATACCAACAGCACAAGTCGCTGGCACTTTGGTAGGAGAATTGGTGCAGCGTCCATTTATCAGGCGGCATTTTACCAAAGTCATTACCGCCGGACCGGGTTTTGTTAATTTCTTTTTGTCGCCTAAAAGTATTTGGCAGGAATTAACCAAAGGCAAATTTAACCCTTATCGTGGCAGGAAAGTTATTGTTGAATATTCATCCCCCAATATTGCTAAACCAATGCACGTGGGACACCTGCGCTCTACTATTATTGGTCAGGTTTTGGTTAATATTTATAAAAGTTTAGGAGCCCGGGCGATAGCCATGAATTATTTAGGTGATTGGGGAACGCAGTTCGGTAAATTATTAGTAGCTTATCAAAAATGGGGAAGCAGAGTGCAATTAAAACATGCCCCCATAGATGAATTGTTGCGCGTTTATGTTAAATTTCATGAAGAAGTTAAAAAATATCCTGATTTAGAACAGGAGGCCAAACTGGCTTTTAAAAGTTTAGAACAGGGAAATAGAAAATTATTATCAACTTGGAAATTATTTAAGCAACATTCGTTAAAAGAATTTAGTGCTTTATATCAACGTTTGGGAATCAGATTTGATCATTATGAATGTGAAAGTCAGTATCAAAGAAGTTTACGGCAGGTTTTAAAAGAATTAGCTGTTGCTCAAGTATCTGCCACCAATGAAGATGGTTCACAAGTAGTAATTTTTGATGATGAAAAAATCACGCCCATGCTGGTGCAAAAATCAGACGGCACGTCGCTTTATGCTACCCGCGACCTGGCCGCTTTAAGGTCCCGCCTTAAGAAGCATCGTCCTACCGACCTGCTTTATGTAGTGGCTAATCAGCAGGCGTTATATTTTGATCAATTATTTACCGCGGCCAGATTAGTTGGTTATAGTAATACCAAAGTTAAATTAAATCATGTTAAGTTTGGTTTAGTGTTGGGCGAAGAGGGTAAAAAAATGTCTACTAGAGAAGGCGAGATTATAAAATTAGAAGAGTTACTTAATAAAGCGGTTGATTTAGCTTGGCGTACAGTAGAAAAAAAGAATCCTCAGTTGGGACGTCAGGAAAAGATTAAAGTGGCCGAAGCGGTAGGAGTAGGCGCAGTCAAATACAATGATTTATCGCAAAATCGTTTAACTGACATTACTTTTAACTGGAGTCGAATGATGTCTTTTGAGGGCAA
This sequence comes from uncultured Gammaproteobacteria bacterium, assembly GCA_964567515.1. GTDB lineage: Bacteria > Patescibacteriota > Patescibacteriia > Veblenbacterales > UBA10138 > JBBIVB01. Next base: position 4,193 of record CAZMMW010000055.1, read on the forward strand.
TAGCGGGCCATATTTACAATATACTTATGTCCGCTTAAGAAGCATCTTGCGCAAAGTTGATAAGGTAAAACCCTCTGGTTTCGCCGCGGCGGTATTAACTGATAGTGATTTAAATTTACTGCGTAAATTAATACAATACCAAGATTCGTTATTACGAGCAGCTCAAGAATTTGGTCCGCATCTAGTGGCTAATTATTTGTATGAGTTAGCTAATTTAGTCAATTCATATTATCATGAGGCGCCAGTGTTAAAAGAAGCAGAGCCCTTGAGATCGACAAGGTTGTTATTAGTACAGCGTGCTGCTTTG
>CAZMMW010000056.1:0-3991 GCA_964567515.1 uncultured Gammaproteobacteria bacterium
AACACCTGTTACCATACACCTTATCAAGTGTTACCATATGGTGTTAACTGTACAGCCAACTGGTAATATCCACACCTATGGCCATTTTCTTATACTTATGAGATAATCAAATCGTGACCGGATCGCTTAAATCCACTATCGCACCAAAACTAAAAATCGGCTGGTTTTCTTTTTCCTGTTGCGAGGATAACACTATTGTGATGACGGAATTAATGAACGAACATTGGCAAGAATGGAAAAAGTTGTTTGATTTTAAACATGCGCGGGTCTTAAAATCAAAAAATGAATGGGATAATTTTGACATTGCCTTTATTGAAGGCGCTGTTTCATCAGAAGAACAAATTGCTACGGTCAAAAAAATCAGAAAACTAAGCATCAAAGTAGTAGCTATTGGCTCTTGTGCTGTACAAGGCCTGCCGGCAGGACAACGTAATAATTTTACTGAAGGACAACAAAATGCTATTGCTTTCTTACTTAAAAGATTTGCTGCCCTGCCTAAAGTACTTAAAGTCTCCGAAGTTATAAAAGTTGATGCTGAGGTAACAGGGTGTCCTATGGATCCTAATAATTTTTTACAGACAGTAAATAATTTAATCAAAAAACTACGGCCGAATAATTTTGATTTTTGAGATTTGGGTTTTGAGTTAAATTCTATGCATAATATAGATATAAATTTAGATCGATTAACTAAATTAGAAGGTTCGGCAGCTTTAGAGGTTCGGGTCAGAAACAATAAAGTTGAACATGTTCATTTTAAAATTACCGAATTTAAAAGATTTTTTACTCAAGGCATAGAAGGTAAACCTATAAACGCCGTGCCTCAATTGCTTTCGCGTATTTGCGGCACCTGTTCTAATGCTCATTTACTTTGTAGTATTGAAGCCTGCGAACGTGCTTTGGGTATTAAACCTAGTGAACAAATCAATCTTTTAAAGACACTCACGGCCTATGGCCTAATGATTCGTGATCACGCTCTTCATCTTTATTTATTCGTGATGCCGGATTTATACAACAAAGACGCTTTCTTAGATTTTGATGAAAACGACCCAGAACAGCACCAACTTTTACACGATGCCTTTGATATTAAAGCGGCGGGAAACTTTTTAGCTACAGTTATTGCCGGGCGCAGTGTTCATGCCATGAATCCTACTGTGGGAGGATGGCTGCATTTCCCCGAAAAAAAAGAGATTAAAGAAATTATACAAAAATTACAAGCGGTGAGGCCGGCGATATTAAGGTTAATAAAAATTTTTGCCAACGCGCCTTGGCATTTAAACCGCCAAACTAATTTTATGGCTCTTAAATCCGATCGCTATGGTTTTCTCAATGGCCCAATTTGTACTAGCGCTGGAGAATGTATCGCAGAAGAAAAATTTGGCGAACATTTAGAACGGGTAGTACTACCCTACTCTCAAGCCTCAGCTTATAAACATCAAGGCCAAGCTTACATGGTAGGGGCCTTAGCCAGAATGAATTTAACCCAAGATACATTACATTCTCAAACCAGAAAAGACGCGGCTGAATATCTAAAACTTTTTCCTTCAACAGATATTTATTTAAATAATTTAACCCAAGCTATAGAGATATTGCATTCTATAGATGATGCTGTAGAAATATTAAATAATTTTGAATTTAAACCAGAACCAATTATTAAAGTCCAACCTAAAGCTAACATCGGCATTGGTGTGGTGGAAGCTCCGCGCGGAACTTTATACCATAAAGTGGAGATAGATAACCAAGGAAAAGTTGTTAAAGGCGATGTGATAGTTCCCACAGGCCAAAATCAAGTTAATATCGAAGAAGATATTTGGAAACTAGTGGAAGAATCGCTTGATACTTTAACTAAAGAACAACTAACTAGGGAAATGGAAAAATTAATTCGCGCCTATGACCCCTGTATGAGTTGTGCAGCTCATTTTCTTAAAGTAGATTGGCAATAACCTGTTTAACTTCTATCAAAGCTTGTGGATAAAGATAATTTGGCGGTATACCTATAATTACCACTTGATTAATCCTGCCTAATTTGTGTAAATACTTTAAATAACTACCAGCATCAAAATCGTGCATGGTCAAACGCGGTGAATTTTTTATTTTTGTTAAATCATCAATAATAGTTACCCGCTTTAAACCTATAACCGTGTCTAAAATAATCGGATTAACAACCCCGGGCCAATCATCATTAGGATCCTGAATTATAAAATTAATTTGAGAAAATTCTTTTTCTAAAGCTGGTTTTAGTTTTAAAGGCAATGAATCAATGACTAAATCCGGGTTGCCAAAAATAAAAATTATCATATCGTTAGATTAGCTAAACGCAAGTGGTGTAAAGTATACTTTTTTAAATTAGCCAACTGTATCGGATCAATAACTTCGCAAGCTATCCCCCAATGCAAAGATATTATTTGTCCTGCAGCCAGCTGTTCTATATCATAATGAGAAGTTAAAGGTCTGGTTATTTGACGCCTGACCGACTGCCCTAAAGTTAATTTGTTATTCACCACTAATAACGGTTCAGTTTTAACTTCTATACTAGGTCCGGCGATTTTAACGACTTCTCCCCAGCTAATTCGACAAGAATCTAAAATATCAATATTCTGCTCTTTGCCATTATGACCGGTAACACGCCAAACATCTAAAACATGGAAAGAATGATGTGGTAGCGCTCCTTGAGCCACTTTATCCACTAAACGCTTAAATTCTATGCCAGTTAATTTCTGATGCAAACCCTGACCATCTTTTAAATGGCGCCATAATTTTTGCCTCCCAACTTTTTCTAATAATTCATTACCTAACCAATAAGCTTCCACTACTTTATCATCAAAAGGATCTTGAATATGATTAGCTTCAGCAATTAATTTTAAGTATGGATAAAGTGTTTTAAACTCTTTTAATAACGCAGTAAGCCCTGGATCAGCCAGGCCTTCATTTAAATAACTGAAAATTTCCTGATTGGCTTCTGGTCCGCAATAATGAGCTCTATTGGGGCCAAAGGCATAAAGAGTACAACGTAAAACTCCGTCCATAAACCTTATCTAATCATATAACAAACTAAACACCGAAACAAAAAACTAAATTAACGTCTAGCCAAAGCCTGGCGGTGTTTATCCTCATTAGGATTAAGAATTATTTTTCTAATACGTATACTCTGGGGCGTTACTTCAACTAATTCATCGGCGCCGATATATTCCAAAGCGTCCTCTAAATCCATAACCCGTGGCGCGTTAAAGTGTTCTGCTCCTCCCTCGCCCTTAGAGCGCATATTAGATAACTGTTTTATCTTACATACATTAACCCTAATATCCTCACTGCGCGAATTTTGTCCTACTACCTGCCCTTGATAAACCGGGACCGCCGGACCAACAAACATCACACCGCGGTCTTGTACATTTAACAAACCATAAAGGTTAGTGGTACCGCTTTCATAGGCTACCAAAGAACCTTGTTCTCGTTGCCGCCAATTTCCTGGATCGGGTAAATATTTATAAAAAATAGTATTCATAATCCCCAAACCGCGGGTATCGGTTAAAAATTCTGTACGATAACCAAATAAACCTTTGGTTGGTATACTAAATTCTAGATAAGTAACACTATTTTCGGTTTTCATTTCTTTTAATTCTCCGCGTCGCTGCCCTAATTTTTGAATAACCGAACCAGCATAACCCTCTGGCGCTTCAATAAATACTAATTCATAAGGGGTTAAAATCTGACCGGCTTCTTCTTTGATAATAACTTGTGGTTGAGAAACTTGAAATTCATATCCTTCACGGCGCAATCGTTCAATTAAAATAGCCAGATGTAATTCGCCCCTACCGGAAACCACCCAAGTGCCGCTAGGCCCATCATCTACCCGCAAGGCTATATCCGTTTCTAATTCTTTCATTAACCTTTCTTTAATCTGACGAGAAGTTGTATATTGTCCCTCTTGTCCGGTAAAAGGAGAATCATTGATTCTAAAGCCCATTTTTACTGTTGGCTCCTCTATAGCTAAAAC
>CAZMMW010000057.1:0-3892 GCA_964567515.1 uncultured Gammaproteobacteria bacterium
CAGCCGCATGAAGTAGTGGCGGTCTTTGGCATTGGTTGTGCTGGCAACGACGCTTCGTTTTTGAATGTTAATGGTTTTCATGGGCTCCATGGCAGAACTATTCCAGCAGCGACTGGTATCAAATTAGCAAATCATAAATTAAAAGTTTTGGCTTTAGGCGGAGATGGTGATGGTTATGGTATTGGTCTAGGACATTTAATTCATGCTATGCGTCGTAACTTGGATATCGCTTATATTGTGCATAATAACCAGATTTACAGCCTAACCAAGGGTCAGGCCTCGCCAACCTCGGAAAAGGGCTTTATAAGTAAATCTACGCCCCTGGGGGCCATTGAAACACCCCTTAATCCTTTAAGCTTAGCCATAGATGCTGGCGCCAGCTATATAGCCCGTGGTTTTGCTGGTAATGTAAAACAATTAACAGATCTGATTATTGGCGGTATGCGGCACAAAGGTTTTGCTTTAATTGATGTTTTGCAGCCTTGTGTAACTTTTAATCATCATAATACTTTTCACTGGTATTTTGAGCGCGTGTATGATTTAACGCAGGAAAAACATGATGTTAAAGATCGGCACGCGGCTTGGTTAAAAGCTAATGAATGGCCACAAGATTTATTAATTGACGAGTTGCGGCAAGATAAAATTCCTACCGGATTATTTTATCAAGTACAAAAAGAAGTCTACCGCGATGAGGTGACGGCTTTGATAGAACAACCCTTGGTTGATTATCCTTTGAATCATATTGATATAGAATCCTGCTTGCAAAAATTGGCCTAGTTTGATGCGTTATCCCGAACTTGTTTCGGGATCTAGATGCTGAAATAGGTTCGGGATGATTTTTTTAATTAAGTGCGACTTTTATAAAATAAAGAGCTACTGAATTGTAATTATAAAGACAATATCAATAACTCTTTTATTTTTTAATCCAATTGGCATGAATAATTCGTCCTAGAATATACCCAAACCAGCAAACAAGCGTCTGTATTAAACAGTTAGCTATAATATCAATTGTATTAGATGTAGGAATAAGGCTAACTAGAATGGGAAATAAAATTCCTAATATCAGACTGAAGACTTTTACTTTTTCAGAGCAGATAAACGCGCATATAATAACAATTACCAAGCCAATACTAGTAAAGGTTGTAAGGTACATTTTTATTTTACCTTTCTTAAAGTTCGTTTTAGTTTAATACGGTAGTATTTATTTGTCAATAAAAACGCCTCCTAATTAGGTGGCATTTTAATTTTGATGTAAATTTTATATGTAACTGGAATATAAAAAGCAGAAAAACCAATGATACTAATAGCTTCTATTATGGCTAAATTCCATGGTAATGCTAACCCTTTACGTAAAAATTCTAAACAGAAGAAGATAAAATAAGCAAAAACAGCGGCTACGAAAGCTATTCCTAAATGAAGAATGAAATTTTCTTTCAAACAAGAACGACTAAAAAAATATGTTATCAGCAAAGTGCTAATTATTATAGCTAAGTCAATATACCAATGAGAAAACGGCAGAATGGGTGTCATAGGTTATCCTTTATTATATTAATGAAAAGATCAATTTTATTATATTTCATCTTACAGATAGTTGTGATTATAGTCAAATTGCGATAAAATTAAGTTAAGATGGAAAAAATCTGGCGTATTCAGCAACTAATTGATCAAAAAACACAAGCTCAATTTCCTGAAATTGAACCAGTTTTATTACAACTTCTCGTAAATCGTGGTTTAACTACACAAAGTCAAATTGACGAGTTTTTAAATCCTGATTGGGGCGAAGATGTGCATGATCCTCATTTATTTAAAGATATGCACAAAGCCTGCGATTTAATTTTCCAAACCATTGAACAAGGTAAAAAAATCGCTGTTTACGGTGATTATGATGCTGACGGTGTTTGTGGTGCTGTTATTTTAGCGGAAACACTAAGATTATTAGGCACTGAACCGAAAATCTATATTCCACACCGAGAGCGTGAAGGTTATGGATTAAATCAAGCGGCTATCAGATATTTAGCAGACAAAAAAGTGAATTTAATTATTACCTGCGATTGTGGTGTGGCTAATATTGAAGAAGTGGGTTTAGCTAATAGTTTAGGTTTGAAAGTTATTGTTACTGATCATCATCAAACTAAAGCAGAGTTGCCTCCAGCGGCTGCTATTATACACGCTGGCTTGCTGGGAGAAAAATATCCTGGCAAAAATTTATCCGGCGGCGCTACAGCCTTTAAATTAGTACAAGGTTTATTAAAGCACCCGGCTTGTAAATTATCAGCTAAAGATAAAGAGATTCATGAAAAATGGCTTTTGGATTTAGTGGCAATTTCTTTGGTAGCAGATATGGTGCCATTAATTGGTGAGGCAAGAACTTTGGTTAAATATGGCTTGGTGGTTTTACAAAAAACCAGAAGATTAGGATTAAAAAAAATATTAACCGTTGCCAATATCGATCCAAATTCAATAAATACTAATACCTTATCTTGGCAAATTGCGCCGCGTATTAATGCCGCCGGCCGTATGGATCATGCTAATGCCAGTTATGAATTATTGATTACCAAAGATGAAACAGCGGCTGATGAATTAGCTCGGGCTTTAAATATTACTAATTTAGAACGACAAAAAGTAACCGAGTTAATGGTAGCAGAAGCCATAAAGCAAATTACAGTTAAACCAAAGGACAAAATTGTTATAGCTTTTAAACCTGAGTGGCAATTAGGGCTAGTTGGTTTAGTAGCTGGTAAATTAGTACAAATTTATAATCGTCCGGCTTTGGTGATGTGCTCTGATGGCAAAATAATAGCAGGTTCAGGTCGTAGTATTCAGAATTTCAGTTTAGTTGATTTATTACAGCACTCCGAAAAACTATTGCAGCAATACGGCGGACACAAACAAGCTGCTGGCTTTAAATTAAAATCAGATAATTATGAGGATTTTATTGCTCAATGCCGCTCTTTAGCAAACAAGCAAATAACTAAAGATTCTTTAAAACCAGTGTTGCTAATTGATGCGGAATTAGAGTTATCACAAACTGATTGGACGTTATATGAACAGGTTGCCAAACTAGAACCTTATGGACAAAATAATCCTTTGCCTTTATTTGTTATTAAAAATTTAACTGTTTCTAGTTTAGATAAAGTTGGTAATGGTCAGCAACATTGGCGTATGATCTTAAAAGATGAAAAGGTGGAAAAAAAGTTTATTGCTTTTGGAGCCGAAGCTTGGCAGAAAAATCTTGGAATAAGTGATAAATTAGATGTAGTGGTAGAGATAGGCGTTAATCAATGGAACGGTAACCGAGAATTACAATTAAAAATTATTGATTTTAAGAAAGCTATCATTCTCAATCCGATCGGGAATCTAGAAAAAGTAACCTAATTATCGCCTATGACTAAAAAAATAATTTTACGAGTGGATGGGGGAGCTCGGGGTAATCCAGGCCCAGCGGCTATCGGCGTAGTTTTAGAAGATGAAACTGGAAAAGTGATTCGTGAGTTTGGTAAATATATTGGCGAAACTACCAATAATCAAGCTGAATACCAAGCTTTGTTTTTTGGTTTGGAAGAAGCTAAAAAATTAGGCGCCACGGAAATTAAATGTTTTTTAGATAGTGAACTAGTGGTTAAACAATTAAATCGTGAATACAAAATCAAGGATGCTGATTTGGGCAAATGGTTTATCAAGATTTGGAACATTAGCCAAAAATTTACTAATGTTACTTATGCTCATATCTTGCGTGGACAAAATAAAAGAGCCGATTGGCTGTTGAACCAAGCTTTGGACCAACAATAATCATAAAATTTAAAAGTCGCTCAAAGTAGTTATGCTTGAGCTACTAATATTTTAATTTATTTATAAACCCCGCCCTTTAGGGCGGTTGGGTAGACATCTTAAG
>CAZMMW010000058.1:0-3879 GCA_964567515.1 uncultured Gammaproteobacteria bacterium
AAGAAATAAATTTAAAAGCTTAAGAGAGTTGGAAACTAAGATAAGGGTATGGAATCTGGGGGTATGTTCATTTAAAGATTTTTACTGTCTTTAGAATAACAGTTCAAGATACTCTATATTGACGATTTTGTCAAGGTTTGTTACAATAAACACGCCATATGAAAAAAGATATTCATCCTACATATTATTCTAATGCCAAAGTGATTTGCGCCTGCGGCAATAATTTTAGCACCGGTTCTACTGTAAAGGAATTACATGTAGAAATTTGTTCTGCCTGCCATCCTTATTACACCGGTAAAGAAAAAGTGGTAGACAGCGCCGGTCGCGTTGACCGTTTCCACCGCCGAGTTGCCAAGAAAATTGAACTGGATAAGAAAAAAACTAGTTCTAAAAAATCTAAGTAACTATTAAAAGTGCCAGTAGCCTATTCTGACAATAGGCTCTTGATATTGGATAAATTATGATGACTGAGCAGCAAATCAATAAAATTAAAACTAGACACCAAGAATTGGAAAGCCAACTTGGTGATTCTTTGTTAATGCAGGAGCGGGAAAAATATGCCGCAGTGACTCGTGAATATAACGAATTAACCAATATTTTAGAACACTGTCAGTGGATTAATAAGCTTACTGCCGAACTGGCTGATTTTGAATTACAATATAAATCGGAAACGGATTCTGAATTAAAAAAATTAATTAGCGAGGAAATTGACAATACTAAAAACAAATTGGCAGAAGAAGAAAAAATTCTGGAAAGGTATTTAAAAACGCGGGATCCGCTGGACAGTAAAAATATTATTATAGAAATCAGAGCCGGTACTGGTGGTGATGAAGCGGCTTTGTTTGCTGCTGCTTTATTCAGAATGTATTCGCGTTACGCCGAACGACAAGGATGGCGCGTCAATATTTTATCAGCCAATCGCAGTGATATCGGTGGCTATAAAGAAATCATTTTTGAAATTATCGGGCGTAAAGTTTATTCCGAGCTTAAATGGGAAAGCGGCGTTCATCGGGTACAACGCATTCCCACTACCGAAAAAAGTGGCCGGGTTCATACTTCTACCGCCACGGTAGCGGTCTTACCAGAAGCTGAGGAAATAGATCTGAACATTAAACCAGAAGACCTAAAAATTGAAGCCACCACTTCTTCCGGACACGGCGGACAAAGTGTCAACACCACTTATTCTGCCATTCGCCTTACTCACTTGCCTACTGGTTTGGTGGTAACCTGTCAAGACGAACGATCACAAAAACAAAATAAAGAAAAGGCCTTGCAGGTGTTGCGTTCTAGATTACTGGCACAGGAAGAAGCTAAAAAGCGCCAAGAACGTGATTCTCATAGACGCTCCCAAATTGGCTCGGGCGACAGATCAGAAAAAATCCGCACATATAACTTTCCTCAAGATAGAATTACCGACCACCGTATTAAAGCTAACTGGCATGACTTGCCACAGATTATGGATGGTAATTTAAATGCTATGATCGCCGACTTGCGACAATATTCTGATTCAGCATGACTATAAAAAATTTATTAAGCTGGGCCGATGAGCAATTGGCAAAAACAAGCGACTCGTCTCAACTGGACGCTGAATTAATCTTGGCTAAAATATTAAAAATTTCACGCACTCAATTATTGACGCGAGAATTAGATAATGTTCCACTCTGGCAACGATGGTATTTTTATTATTTAATCCGGCAACGGCAGCAAGATTATCCTGTAGCCTATTTACTTGGTTATAAAGAATTTTACGGCCGCCACTTTAAAGTCAATAAACATGTTTTAATACCCCGACCAGAATCAGAATTAATTATTGAAGAAATAAAAAAACGTTTTTCTCCTCAGCAAGCCATCACTATAGCCGACACAGGAACCGGTTCTGGTTGTTTAGCTATAATTTTGGCTTTGGAATTTGCAAACGGTAAAATTTATGCCGGCGATATTTCTCGTGCTGCTTTAAAAACAGCTAAAAACAACTCCCGCCAACATCAAACATCGTCTATTCTATTTAAAATAGGAAATTTACTAGAATCTTTTAATAAAATTCATTTAGATATTATTATTGCTAACTTACCTTATGTTACGCTGGCAGAATATCAACGACATCCGATGCTAAAATTCGAACCTCAGGTGGCTTTATTAGAACAACCTAATTTATTTACACAATTCTGTCAACAAGCCAGCCAACACCAGGAGACTAAATTAATTATTATTGAAACCTCACCTCTTTTAATTAACCAATGGCGTGCTACGGCACGCCTTTACTGGGCAGAGCAATGTATTTCTACTATACTAGATTATAGTCAGAAACCACGATTTATAATTATTAGCCAATCAAACATAACATAACCATAAACTAATAAAAACGAACTTTTAAAGGAGTTAAGTATGTTAAACTCAGCCTTAATAGAAAAAGTTCGTGCTTTAGTTAAACTTGTTAATGCCAGTGACGAAATCCTGACTTTATTTGTTAAAATCAAAAACGTCAAAACCAATGAACTGGAAAAACTCTTCTGCTCTTAGTTAAACAAGCTAGTTACGATACTGTGATTAACAAACTTAATTTTAACTATTCTACATAATCATGGTCTTGGCAAAAACAGTAATACAGCCTCAGATAAATAACTGTCACTAAAGCTCAACAAAATACTAGATATTAATGTATATAATAAATTTTTAATAGAAGACTGGAACTAATAGCATTAACAAGGAATATAATCATGAGCGCGAATAAAAAACAAGACTCTTACGCTATCTAAAGGCAAGGATTTTAAATTAGTAACTAAATTATTCTTTTTTCTTATCAGCAGATTCTTTGGCGGCGTCTTTGGTTTCTTCAGTGCTCTCTTCATCTTTCTTGCCTTCCACTTTCTCTACTTTACTCACATCTTCGGACACCCGTTCTTTGAGTTTGGCTAATTCTTCTTCAGAACGCGGCGGTTCTACGCCCACCACCGCCTCTTCCACCTGATCTAAAACTTTCCAAGTAGATGGTAACGACAAATCTTTAACCGCAATAAAACTATTAAAGTTTTCTAAAGATGAAATATCAACTTCAATCTGATGCTGTAAATCCTGCGGTAAACATTCAATATGCAACTTAGTTAAAGTCTTAACTAAAATACCGCCCTGCTCTTTAACCGCCTTAGCCTCGCCCACAAAAACAATTGGCACTTCGGTAGTAATCTTCTCATTCATCCTCACCTGATGAAAATCAATATGTTGATAACGGCTAGTCAAAGGATCAAGGGTAACGTCTTGAATTAAAACCTTAATTGATTTATTATCAGGACCAATCACTAAATCTACCAAACTACTACTACCAGCTTCTTTGTAAACTTTGGCAAAAGTTAAATAATCAACCGCTATATTAACTGATTTGATACCATGACCATAAAGAACGGCTGGTATCTGACCGTTTTTTCTTAGAGTTTTAACTTGTTTTCCGAGTAAAGACCTGGGTTCAACTGTGAGTTTAGTCATAATCACTTTACTTTCTATACATCAGTTGATGAAGCTCAATAATATCATTAACTGTTACTGATAACTGATCTTTAAATCTTAATACATCTTCACCGGTTAAATCAGTGATCAAGCCAACTGAAGTAATACCTAAACTAGAAGTTAATACTAAAGCCACTACCAAACTTCCGCAAGAGGAACACTGTAAGTGAACTAAATGAGCGCCATCGCGTTCATCTAAAATCTTAGCTCTCAAAGGAGAATCATAAGAACGCTCGCATAACGGACAATAAGAAATTAATCTGGTAAGTCCATCTCCAAGTTGACCGTGCTGATAGTATTTGGCTTGTTTGGGCATATTTTCTTCTAGTTTACTTGCTTTAAAAGCTTACTATTAAAAATAAAGTTTGTCAATAAATC
>CAZMMW010000059.1:0-3761 GCA_964567515.1 uncultured Gammaproteobacteria bacterium
TCTTCATATGCCCTTAGCTTATTTGATAAAGTGCAATATGTGTGTGGACATTACCTAATGACCTTGTTTTTATTTGTTTTTTATTTAATAATGTAATTGTTAATAATTATATATAGAAAGAGATAAATATATGAAAAAGTTAATTAATGCCGCTGTAATCGCGGGTTTATCTTTGTCCCCAATACTAGTTTCGGCTCAAACCAGAGGCGGCCTTAAAAATCTAGAAGGCAAGATTGATCTTAGTACTAGTTTAGATCTAATTGAAACTATTGGCAGGATTATTGACTTCTTGTTAGGTTTTTTGGGAGTGTTGGCTTTAATATTGATTTTATATGCTGGTTTCCTATGGATGACGGCCGCTGGCAATGAAGAGAAAGTGGCCAAAGCCAAAAAAATTATGGGCGCCGCAGTGATTGGTTTAGTGATTATCTTGGCTTCTTTCGCCATTGCCAACTTTATTGTGGGCAATTTGGCTGCACAGTTGGACGCTCAAATTTAGTTTTAAATTTAAAAATATTCAGTAGAAAGGCGGTGAATATATGAAAAAGTTAATTAATGCCGCTGTAATCGCGGGTTTATCTTTGGCTCCTTTAATGGCGGCGGCGCAAACGCAAACAAATTACGGCCTTGGCAATTTAGGTGATGTTAACCTTGCTCAAGATGTGGATCTAATTGAAACTATTGGCAGGATCATTAACTTCTTGTTAGGGTTTTTGGGAGTGTTGGCTTTAATATTGATTTTATATGCTGGTTTCCTATGGATGACGGCCGCTGGCAATGAAGAGAATGTGGCTAAAGCTAAAAAAATTATGGGCGCCGCAGTGATTGGTTTAGTGATTATTTTGGCCGCTTTCGCTATTGCCAACTTTATCGTGGTCAATTTGGCCAGTCAGATCGGTGGTGAATAATATTTAGTTTATATTTTTTATTCTACTTCACCCCTTAATCAAGGGGTGAAGTTTTATAGCTTTAAATTTATGCTTTGGTATGATATGATTAGATTGGTGAAAAGAAAAGCGATTTAAATAAAAACCCCTAAATTTCAGATCCTAATGTTTAAACAATATTCAATATCAAAATCCGAATATCCAAAAGCTTTAATTTTTGGATTTAATTATAAGGATTTGTTTAGGATTCCCGTCTGCCAAAACTAGCCCTTAAAATATAATCTAATGATAAATAGTAGTACCTTAATCCAAAGTAATAATTCGTCGCTCATAAAAGGCGAGCGGCGGGCAGGTAGATATTAGGGATTAGAATTTTTATGTTTATTCGTAATCTTTTAAGAATTTCCCCCGTAATCATTTTATTATTCCAGTTGATTGTTCCTGTTATAGCCTTAGCTCAGCCAGCAGGTGATTTTGGTTTATATAATACTGCCAAACAAGCTGGTTTATCTGTTAGCGCCACTGATCCAATTAAAGTGGTTGGCGATATTATTAATTATTTACTTGGTTTTTTAGGAGTAGTTTTTTTAGTGTTAATTTTATATGCCGGATTTTTATGGATGACTGCTTCGGGTAACGAGGAACAGATCACTAAAGCTAAAAAACTACTAGGTCATTCGGTGATAGGGTTAATTATTATTTTAGTTGCCTATACTATTGCCGTGCTTATCTTTAGTCAGTTAGCAACAGCCATAGGAGTAAGTATTTAATGTTTAATAATCATAAGAATAATTTACTCTGGTTAAAGATATTAATATTGGCTAGTATTTTTTATTTATTGCCTAGCCTTGTTGAAGCGGCCTGTGGTGATGATATAGGTTTAAGTTGTGCCGCTGGTTCTTCTATACCTACCGGCGTGCCCACACTGGAGGTTATTTTAGGTACCGTCATCAGATTGATTTTAAGCGTGGTGGGAGTACTGTTTTTTATGATGATTTTGTACAGTGGCTACAATTGGCTGACGGCCGCTGGTAGTGAAGAAAAAATTAAAAAAGCCAAAAGAACCATTGCTCATGCAGTGATAGCTTTGGCAATTATTTTAGCTTCTTATATGATAGTAAATTTAGTTTTGAGCAATTTGCAGCAAGCAATGAAGTAGCATCTTTAGAATCTGGAATCTGGAAGCTAGGAAGCGGAGCATTATCATCCTGAAATAATATTATTTGTCATTCTGGAGCTTTGGCTGAAAAATCTTTTGAGATGTTTCGTTAGTATTCAACATAACAACCGTTGTCATTCTGATTCCGATTTCAATCGTGAGAAGAACCTTTTCTCTTTTTTAGGCTTAACCTTATTAGAGTCATAAAAAACTCCACAATGTCTTTTGTGGATAATTTAGATTGCCCCTGTTTTCTATCTGTAAAAGTAGTAGGCACTTCTACTATTTTTAGATTATTTTTTTCAGTTAAATATACCAATTCTTCTTGCCAAGCATAACCAGAACTTTTAATATTTTGCCAAGGAATAATATCTAGAGCTTTTTTAGAGTAGAGACGAAAACCAGCAGTGACGTCTTTAGTTTTTAAGCCTAAAATAATACGCGCTACTGTCATGGCCGACCAACTAGTGACATGACGGTACCATGACCAGCCAATAATTTTTCCACCCTTAACTCGCCTGGAACCAATAACTAAATCAGCGCCTTGTTCTAAAGCATTAATTAATTTTGGCAAATCTTCTGGTTGATGAGATAAATCAGCGTCCATTTCACCGATTCCTTCAGCATCGTGCGCTAAGGCCCAGCCAAAACCAGCACGATAAGCTTCTCCTAAACCTTGTTTATCTTGCCTTTCTAAAAGATTCAGCCAGAGATATTTTTGTTGTAATTGTTTTATTAGTTTAGCAGTGCCATCAGGGGAATTGTCATCTACCACCAATACCCGACAGTCAGCTGGTAAAATTTTATTTAGTCGTTCTAGGAGTTCTACCAAATTATCCGCTTCGTTATAGGTGGGAATAATCCAGATATTTTTCATATTATTTACTGGCTATAGTTAGTAAATTCAGTTTACCTTCAAAATATTTGGTAGTAATGTTTTTTTGATTAAAACCGTTATCAATTAGTAATTTTATCAGAGCTGAAGGGGTAAAGCAATGTTGATGTTCAGCAATTTCTTTTTGATCAATAAGTTTAAATTTAGCCAGAACCTCTAAAATTTTTTTAGCCGCCGGTGTAGGGGTAGTGATAATTAGTAGTCCTCTTGGTTTTAATATTCTAAAACACTCCTTGGTTATTTTATTGGGATTAGTCAGGTGCTCTAGCGCAGTCAGTAAAGTTATTTTATCAAAAGTAGCATTAGGTATAGGTAAGGGTGAATTATCTAAGTCGTGATTAATAATTAAATGATGCTCAGAAAAATGTTCTGAGGGACGGCGATCTAAGCCGGTATAAGTATGTTGGATGCCTTGTTTTAATAAATAACTGTGTAGGTAGACAATAGTGCCACAGCCAATATCCAGCACGTTATCGTTGGTTTTAATTAATTTTTTAATTTGTTGACAACGAAGCAGACGAAAAAACTTATCCAGTCGACTAAAATGTTCTGCTGGCCGCCAACAACGGTATTTTAATAAAGTTAAAAAACCTTTAAACGCATCTTTCAGTTTTATTTTTTTTCCTTCTTTTTTGTTACGCGGTTGGTAAGTTATGGGCAATTCTTTTATTTTGTATCCTAATCGGGAAAGTTTAGCCGTGATTTCTGCCTCTACTTCAAAACCTTTTGATTCTAGCCACATCTTTTTTAAGATATCAGTACGAATTAATTTATAACAGGTATATTGGTCAGTCAGTCGTTGGTTATAGATTAAGTTTCC
>CAZMMW010000060.1:0-3442 GCA_964567515.1 uncultured Gammaproteobacteria bacterium
GGCGGCGGACTTCCGCAGTTTAGGAATTTTTGATAAAGTAAGTTCGAGCGAAGTCGTAAAGGCACTCCAACAACTTTGGTTGTATTTTTTGATATACTTAGAATCGTGAAGATAGATTTTTATCAAGTTGTATATAATCTGGTTAAAAAAATACCCAAAGGTAAAGTGGCAACCTATGGACAAGTTGCTAGTTTGTTAGACAAACCTAAGGCAGCGCGTTTAGTTGGTTTGGCTTTAGCTCGCTCACCAGCTGGTGTACCTTGGCAGAGGATTATCAATCGTAAAGGGATGGTTTCTATTGAGAATTTAAATTATCCCAAAGAATTGCAAGTAAAAATTTTACAAAAAGAAGGTATTAAAATTATGAGGCGTGATAATAATTGGTGGATTGATCTTAAACAATATTTATGGTCAAAATAAATTATGTCTTTGGGCGCTAAACTTACTTTAAATACTTTAATACAATTGGTTGGCAAATTTTTATCTGTATTGTTAGGTTTAGTCGTTGTGGCTATTATGACCCGAGCCTTGGGAACGGAGGGGTTTGGTCAGTACACCACCATTATAGCTTTTTTACAATTGGCTGGTATTTTGGTTGATTTAGGTTTAACAGTGACCGCCGGCAAGCTAATTGGTCAAACCGAAAGCAATGAACAAAAATTTTTAAGTAATTTATTTAGTTTTCGAGTTTTAACTTCATTAGTAGTTTTTAGTTTAGCTCCTTTAGTAGCTTGGTTTTTCCCTTATCCTTTAATTGTTAAAAGTGGTATTATTTTAGCGAGTTTATCTTTTTGGGCCGCTTCTGTAACACAAACCTTTGGCGCTGTTTTTCAGAAATATTTGCGTACTTTTTGGTTTGTCTTGGCAGAAATTATTGGACGGTTAGTTTTATTAATATTGACTGTCTGGGCAGCTTTTGTTTGGGGCGGGTTGATAATGTTTATTTTGGCAGTAGTGGCTGGTAGTTTAGTCAATCTATTATTAGTTTTGTATTTCAGTCGCCGTTTGGTAGTGTTTGGTTGGGAAATAGATTTTAAATATTGGCAAAAAATTTGGCAGGAAACTTGGCCAGTGGCTTTGACCATCTCTTTAAACTTAGTTTATTTTAAAGCCGATACAGTTATTTTATCGGTTTATCATCCTGCTTCAGAAGTGGGAATTTACGGTGCTAGTTATAAAGTGTTAGAAGTTTTATTAGCCATACCTACTATAATAGGAGGATTATTATTACCATTAGTTGCTTCGTTGTTATTACAAAAAGCTCTAGCGCAGATAAGGAAATATTATCAGATAGGTATTGATAGTATGTTGATTTGTGGTTTGGGATTGATAGCCTTAAGTTTAGCGATTGGCCCTTCTGTTATGACTTGGTTAGCTGGTAAAGATTTCTTTTTAGCCGGGGAGGTGTTGAAAGTAGTATCTTTGGCTACAGCTTTAATTTTCTTAGGTAATTTGACTGGTTATTTTATTTTAGCTTTTAGTAAACAGAAAAAGATGATTAAATATTATGTTGTGGCGGCTGCTTTTTCTTTGGTTGGTTATTTTGTTTTTATACCCCAGTATTCTTATTGGGCGGCTGCTTGGGTAACAGTAGTAATAGAAGGTTTTATGGCTATAGTCAGTTTTTGGATTCTACACAAAGAGTTGCCACTTAATATTAGCAATTGGCCAAGGATTTTTTTGACGGCCGTCATATTTTATTTAGTATTGAATTTAGTAGCTGATTGGCATTTGTTAATCAAGTTAGTAATAGGGGCAACGGTATATTATTTATTATTATGGCTATTTAAAGTGGTTCCAGGAATAAAATTTATTAAACAAGAGGTATAATTAAGTATATGATTATTGCTTGGTTTTATTTATTAATACCACTTTTATTTTTAGCCTGGTTTTATTGGCGCAAGCCTGATTTGGCTGTTACATTAACAGCAGTTTTGTCACCTACTTATTTAATTAAAAGTTCAATTGGTTTTATTCCCACAACTTTTCTGGAGCTGGCTATCTATACTTTAGTTTTAGTGGAGTTGATAAAATTTTTATTGAACAAAAGATTTTCCATCCAAGAGGTAATAGTAAAGTTTAAACCTTTAGGGTGGCCGGTGGCGGCTTGGTTTATGGTGGCCTTGCTGGCAGTTTTAATTTCTCCTGATTTACGTTTGAGTTTAGGAATATTAAAAGGCTGGTTTGTTGATCCGATTTTGTTTTTATTGCTTTTATTAATTAATATCAAAATCGCTACTGATTGGCTTAAAGTAATCATTGGTTTATTTGTTGGCGTTAGTTTCGTTTCTAGTTATGGCTTATTAGAGTATTCGCTTGGCTGGGGTTTGCGAAACGATGGTTTATTAAATTCGGTTTATGAGTCAGCTAATTATGTAGCTATGTTTATAGTTCCTATATTATTTTTTGGCACAACTTTAGCTTTGGTGGTTCGGGGTAGAAAAATTAGGTATCTTTATTGGTTATTATTGCTAGTAAATATTTTAGCTTTATACTACACCAAATCTTATGGCGGGTATTTGGCTTTACTGGTTGGTTTAGTGTTTTATTTAATAATGTATAGTCGACAGAATATTAAAATGAGAAAACTTTTATTATTATCAGGCGTGGCTTTGGTTTTGTTGTCAGGAGTGATAGTTAGCTCCCAAGATAAATTTCAAAATTATCTAAAAGGCGGCGACAGAACTTCTATTTCCACCCGTCAGCAAATTTGGCAGACTTCAGTTTTATTGATTAAAGAAAAGTCAATTTTAGGTTGGGGTTTGGGAAATTTTCAGGAAAGTTACCGCTCACGGGTAAAACAACTTTACCCCAAACCTTTAGAATGGAATGTAGTCAAAGCACACAATCTTTATTTGAATTTGTGGATTGAGATGGGAATTTTGGGTTTGCTAGTATTTTTATATTTGATAATAAAAATATTTTTCATTTTAAAAAGCGAGTTGAAAACTGAAATAAAAGAAAGAAAAATGTTTATAATCTCTTTACTAAGCGCTGTGGTGGCTATTTTAGTGCATGGACTAGTGGATACGCCATATTTTAAAAATGATCTGTCTTTAGTGTTTTTTATTTTTGTAGGCTTGATATTGTTGTTAAAAAATCATCCAGATTGGCAGTTGGAGGTTAATTACAAAAAGGAATTGACTTAAGACGACTCTTTGCTTATAATAATTTGACTTTTAAATTTTGGAGGCGTGCGAGAGTGGTTTAATCGGACGGTCTCGAAAACCGTTATACCAGCAATGGTATCGGAGGTTCGAATCCTCCCGCCTCCGCCAAGTTTTACATTCAGCGAAATTGAAAGATGTTGCCTCGGCGCAAAGCGCCTCGGCATGGTATTTTTCCGCAATTTTGAAGGCATTTTTGAAATCCAAAAACAAAGTGCGGTCGGCAATGCGGAAGTTCGAACCAATCTTTTTGAGAAAATCCCGAATCCTTTCGG
>CAZMMW010000061.1:0-3156 GCA_964567515.1 uncultured Gammaproteobacteria bacterium
TGTACATAGTATTATATGTTAATATTTATGTTATTTATTATAATTTTACTAATTTTAGCTAAAAATAATTATTTTATTTTTTAAAGATAAGTTAAAATTAAACTATATGGAAATAGCTGATAAATTATAAATTTAGGCCTAGATAAAAGAGAAACTGGTCTTTATTTGGCTGTTTTAGAACTAGGGACATCTCCTGTTTCCCGGCTAGCTATCAGAGCTGGTATTAAACGGCCTACTGCTTATCATTATTTAGAATCGCTTATTAATAAGGGATTTGTATATCAAACCACCAAAGGTAAGCGTAAACTTTATGGCACGCATAATCCGCAAAAATTATTGGAATTGATGGAACAAAGAAATCATCAATTGGTGTCGCTTTTGCCGCAATTAACTTCTCTTTATTAAACTTCATCCAAACAGTCAAAAATCAGATTTTACAAAGGTAAAAAAACTCTTATCCATGTGTATGAGGAAGTATTCTCTATGCTTCATAATCTTTATGCCGCCTTTTCTCCTGAGAAATTATTTAAAGTTTTCTCTCCAGCGGATAATGAATCGTTTTTTGAATGCTTACGAAAGAATGGCGGGCGATTTTATGATTTAGTAGAACATTCAGGTAAGGCCGAGGAAATTCTGCAGCACGCTTATCGCAAAGGCATAAGTGAAGACAAACTTTTGCCAGATAATTACCAATTAGCAGTGGATATATTGGCTACTAATCAAATAGTAGCTTTGGTTTCTCTTAATAATCAAACAGCTGTGGTCATACAAGATCAGGACATCGCTTCCGCTATCGTAACGTTTTTTAATATTATCTGGCAGACTTTGCTAAATTATCGACACACTAAAATTATTTGATTTATAACCCAAGAATCGTTCGTACGAACGATTCTTGGGTTAAAGTATATAAAATTACCTAGAAGATTAAGGAAACTAGCAGTGTTTATTTCTTTGTGGATTCCGTATCAAGCACGGGACGGGTAGGGGAGGAGGCGGGGTAATGACAATAAGACGAACAGAATTATTACTCGGATTTGGTCCAGGTTATTATTCTCTCTTTAGCATTTTTACCGTGGTTAAAATAAATTTTGATGGTATGAGGAGGGAATTTTTTTAATTTTTCCGCCCATTCTATGACTACTACCGTATCAGGACGATTTAGATATTCAGCCAGGCCGATTTTTAATATTTCCTGCCCCAGAACTCTGTAACAGTCAGCATGGATTAATTGTTTTATGGTTTTAAGTTTTATTTGATATGGTTTAAATAGCACAAAAGTCGGGCTGGTGATTTTGTTTTTTATCCCTAAACCATGAGCCAATCCTTTAACAAAAGTCGTTTTACCACTGCCCAAATCGCCAATCAAAGCCAAGGTTTCACCGCCTTTGAGTCGACACGCCAGCTTTTGCCCAAACTTTTTAGTTTGAGCAGGTGTTTTAGTTAAGTGAGAAGACATAGAGGCAAGAATTAAAATTTTCAATTTTCAATTAATTATTAAATGATAATTAGAAAATTGAGGTTTACTTGAAAATTGAAACTTGATAATTGATAATTATTCACGATTCTTGATTCGTTCTTCATAATTTTAAATTCACCATAATTCCCAATTAGCGTTGGCATTAATTTTTTGCCAGTTATTTAGATGATTAGATAATTTTTTACTTCTGACTTTTATATATCCAGCCAAGGCAATCATAGTGGCGTTGTCGCCGGCATATTTAAGAGGGGAGACAAGACAACGGCTGTGAGATAAAAATTTATTGACAGCGTTTGTCAGTGATAGTCTTAATAATTGATTAGCTGCCACACCACCAGATAAAGAAATGGTATAGGTTTTATATTTTTTAGCTGCTTTGATTGTTTTATTAACTAGTGTATCAACTACCGCTTGTTGAAAACTGGCGCAGATATTGGCCTTTAGCAAATGGTCAATAGCCGATGGTTTATATTTTTTTAAGGTATAAAGGACGGCGGTTTTAAGGCCGGCAAAACTAAAATTAAAATCTGGCTTGTTTATCATAGGTCGGGGAAAAGAGAAGGCCGCAGTGTTGCCTTCTAAAGCTAAACGTGAAACTTTAGGGCCGCCAGGATAACCTAGATTTAACATCTTGGCGACTTTATCAAAAGCTTCGCCAGCCGCATCATCTAAGGTGCGGCCAATCATTTGGTATTGTCCGAGCCCTTTTAATAAATGTAATTCAGTATGACCGCCAGAAACTATTAAAGCCAGCGCTGGCCAGGTATTTTTTTTATTGATTAGTGACCAACTGTTTTGATTCAAGAAGGGGCTAGATAAATGTCCTTCTAAGTGATTGACATTGATTAGAGGTTTTTGCCACAGCCAGGATAACGTTTTGGCTGTTTCTACCCCTACTTGTAGAGCAATAATTAAACCAGGACCGCCAGTAACCGCTAAAGCATCTAGTTCCTGTGGTTTAATTTTGGCTCCTGTAAGCGTTTGATTAATCAGGGGAAGGATAATATCAACGTGCCTGCGGGCAGCTAATTCTGGCACCACACCACCCCACTTTTTGTGTAAAGCGATCTGCGAAGAAACGTTTTCCGCCAGTATTATCAAGTCGGAATGATTAATTTTTAATACAGCGGCTGCCGTTTCATCACAAGATGTTTCAATCCCTAAGATAATCATAAACAGACTATTATATATTAATGTTTTATCACATTATTGAAAAGCCCGCTTTTTATACTTGATAACCGCGCGACAAGCCCCAATACTCGGCGTTGGGGACCCAGAGCACCTCGCCACGGCGAGCCATTAGGACTTAGAAATAGGCGAGATTGAGGTTCTTGCCAATCATATCCATTTAACATTTAGTGCCCCACCTAGTCTTGTTCCCGCTCGAGCAATCCAGACACTGAAGAGCGTTTCTGCCAAGCTACTTTTTAAAGAGTTTCCTTGGCTACGCCAGGAATATTGTGGCGGTGAAATCTAGATTGCGGGGCATTTCCTACGCTCTATTGGTCCATGTCTAATCAAAGAGCAGATTGAGAAGTATATCACTGAGTAAGCCGAGGAGATATAAGTCAAACCTCAATGCTTGGCATTGGGATTACCTTGGCGCTGTACAGTTAACGGTCAATGGTAACAGTCTGTAGGTATTTCTCTTGAGGCGTTAAACCCTTTAAGGATAAATG
>CAZMMW010000062.1:0-3054 GCA_964567515.1 uncultured Gammaproteobacteria bacterium
TGAAGCCCGGGAATAATAGCACTGTCTATCATCTCTGCTAGATTACGTTTAGAGTCTGGGTGATGAAGATTATGCCATCGGTCTTCAGTTTTGGGTAATAAAATCATGGCCCCCCTAGGTCCGCGTAAAGTTTTATGAGTAGTGGTCATTATCACATCCGCATAAGGTACCGGAGAAGGATGTTGCCCACCAATAATCAGAGCAGCAATATGAGAAACATCAGCCAATAAATACGCCCCCGCCTCGTCGGCAATTTTTCTAAATTGAGCAAAGTCTATCAGTCTGGGATAGGCGGTAGCTCCGCAAACAATCAATTTCGGCTTTTCTTGAAAGGCGATTTTTCTGATCTCATCATAATTAAGCAAATGGGTTTTGGGATCAACACCATAATTTACGGCGCGATAATATTTGCCAGAAAAATTTAATTTGTAGCCATGAGTTAAATGCCCGCCTTGCGCCATTTCCATGCCCAAGACCGTGTCACCGGGTTTAAGTAGAGCAAAATAAACAGCCTGGTTGGCTGGTGAGCCAGAATAAGGTTGGACATTGGCGTATGCCACACCGAAAAGTTTGCAAGCCCGCTTGCGTGTCAGATTTTCTATTTCATCAACGAATTGATTGCCCCCGTAATAACGTTTATTTGGATAACCTTCCGAATATTTATTGGTTAGAACGGATCCTAAAGCCTCCATTACCGCTAGTGAAGTAAAGTTTTCCGAAGGAATCATTTCTAAGCCTTCCTGCTGGCGTTTTAGTTCCTTTTTAATCCAAATTAATACCTCAGGATCATTTTTTAGATATTCTGACATAATATATTATTATGTTAACCAGACTTATTATATTTGTCTATTGGTTGAATTTTTTATTTTTGTCAAAAAAGGTTACAATTAAAGAAATTAATCATTAATTTATTAATTTATGAAAGTTCGTAAAATTGCTGTCATTTTGTTTTTATTAGCTCTATTAGTTCCTAGTTTAGCTTTAGCCTCTGGCAGCGAGACAAATGTTTATTTTAGTAAAGATCAATCAGTGGCAGGTAATCATTATGCTACCGGTGCTTCGGTAGAGGTGGCGGGCAAAGTAGGTGGTGATTTATTTATTATCGGCGGTAGTGTAGTGGTTACCGGGGAAGTAGCCGGTGATGTTTTGGTGTTAGGCGGCAATATTAGGATTGCAGGTACTGTAGGTGGCAATGTACGTATTGTTGGCGGTAATGTGGAAATAACAGGTCCAGTTAATAAAAATGTTTCAGTAGTCGCTGGCACTTTAAACATTGCTTCAACCTCTAATATTTCAGGTACTACGTCAGTGGTTTGTGGAATGGTGGACATTCGTGGTGCGATAGCTGGAACTTTGGATGGCTACGCAGGCGGAGTGATAGTGGCTGGCACTTTAAAAAATGGCGCTAATTTGGTTTTGGGGCCAAAAAATTCGGTAAATTTTAGAGATACAGCCATAGTACAAGGCGAGTTTACGTATAAAGCTACTAAACCAGCGGCAGTAGCGGTTGGCGCTAAAATCAGCGAACCATTAAATTATGTAGCATATACTGAGTTTAAAAAGAGTCATTATAGCGTTGATTGGGCATTAAAACAATTAATCATCATCTTTTCCTTATTAGTGGTGGCTTTGGTTGTAACCTCACTCTTTTCTAAATTTTTGGAGCAGATTACTATGTCAGCTCAAGTTAAGCCTTGGCGACAGATGGGTTGGGGATTTGTTTGGTTAGTAGTACCACCAATAGTTTTTATTCTATTGATGATTACGCTCATTGGTTTACCTTTAGCTTTAATTTTATTAGGGGTGTATATTATAGGTCTTTATTTAATACCAATCTTTGCCGGTAGCACACTTATTACTTATTTAAAAACCATACCAAGTTTATCATTTATCAACCGTTGGCCTTTGTTGTTATCGGTTTGTATTGGTATTATAATTTTTAAATTATTAACTCTGATACCTTATCTCGGTTGGTTGATTTCGTTAATTAGTTTACTTTGGTTATGGGGAGCTATGGTTAATTCCTTAAAACAGATTTTAAGTAATAGATAAATTTGTGAATATTAAAGAATCCATATTTAAATCTTATGACATCAGGGGAGTTTATCCTGATGAACTGAATGAAGAAGTGGCGCAGTCTGTTGGCACGGCCCTGGTCCAATTAATTGGCAGTGGTAAAGTGGTAATTGGTAGAGATATGCGTTTATCTTCACCTCAATTGCACAGAGTTTTAATAGAAAAGTTGGTTAATAGTGGTATCCAAGCTGATGATATAGGATTAGTTCCTATAGATGCGGTTTATTTTGCTGTTGGTAAATTTGATTATGACGCCGGTATTATGATTACTGCTTCACATAATCCTCCTGAGTATAATGGTTTTAAAATAGTAAAAAAAGGCGTACAATGGATTAGAGGAAAAGATTTAAAAAATTTAGTTTTAAATTTATCAAGCAAGACTACCAAGACAGGCGGTTGCAGTAAAGAATTTGATATTTGGCCTTCATATCTCCAGCATTTACAATCGTTTGTTAATATACTAGAGCTAAAATCATTAAAAGTTGTAATTGATGCTGGTAATGGCATGGCGGGCAAAGTAGTTCCTAAATTATTTGCAGACTTACCTTTTAGATTAACTCCTTTGTTTTTTGAATTAGACGGTTCGTTTCCTAATAGGCAGAGCAATCCTTTATGGCCCGGGGCTGCTGATACTTGCGCTACTAAAGTCAGAGAGATAAAGGCAGATGTTGGTGTCATGTTTGACGGTGACACAGATAGGATTTTCTTTTTGGACGAAACTGGCAAATTTGTACCAGCTGACGTAACTTTATTGTTATTAGCTAGAGAGGTTTTACATAAAGAGCCAGGCGCAGCTATTGCTTATAATTTGATTTGTTCGCTGGCGGTGCCAGAATTTATAACCAAGTGGGGAGGTAAACCAATACGTACAGCCGTGGGTTATGTAAATGTTAGTCAGGGATTAAAGATCAATCAAGGGGCAATGGGTGGTGAATTATCGGCCCATTATTCTTTTCGTGATAATTATTATGCTGATTC
>CAZMMW010000063.1:0-3035 GCA_964567515.1 uncultured Gammaproteobacteria bacterium
CTAACTCCTCAAGAGAAATACCTACAGACTGTTACCATTGACTGTTAATTGTACACTAGCGCCTTTGGTTAGGTGTTCACGCTATATTAACAATCACTTTTACCGAAACTTATATGGATACCCCAATTTAAATAACATATAGTATCCCGGTAATTGATATAGATAATAAATAACGTTGGTCAATGTAGAACTCTTTGGTTCATCTATAAAACCACTTTGTAGATAACTAGGTAAATAATCAACCAAAGAAGTAAAGGCTGATAAAAGCTCATAAACCAATGCCACCAACAAAATCCCAAATAACCATCGCCAAGTTTTAGTAGATGCTAAAGTTTTATTAAAAGAATAACTATAAATCGCTACCATAAAAATTATTAAAAACAATAAAGACACCCAATCCACTATGGTCAATTTGTTAGCCAGGACCAAAATACCAATAGACATAAAAAGCACTAGCACTATATTCAGCCAAAAATATATCTTAGCAAATAAACGTCGCGGCGTTGCGACTGATGTTGTTACAACTGGCGAATCAAAACCAACTAACACCAACACGCCACCGACTAATACTAAGGCTTTAGCCAGAGTGCTTAAGGTTGGCATAAAAATACCTAATACTATAGCAATAACACCAGCCAATTTTTTGTACCATCACGGCGCATAAGAAAACCAACACCTATAGTTAATAACCCAAAAATAATTTGTATTACGGCTAAACCAGTGCTACCTAACAAACTTGCAACACTCGCCATAATACCACTTGCCCCATGTGTACCACTAATCAATAGCCAAACGCCATTGAACAATACTAAAACACCAGAAATCATAGTTAGTATAAACCCTGATTTAACTAACTTAGACATATAATTATACTTTAATGATTAAATCATCTACTTTATTATTACACGGTTATTACTTAATACAACCTCCACTAAAAACCTCACACCCACACCGGAAGCGCCTTTGGACAAATACTGCCCCTCAACTGTTTTCATGGTTGGCGCGATATCCAAATGAGCCCAAGGGTATTTTTTAGCAAACTGATATAAAAACATCGCAGCTGAAATAGCGTCGCCAAATTTTGTTTTGCCGACATTTTGCAAATCGCCAAAGGTTCCTTTTATTTCCTCTTCAAATTCTTCTCCCAAAGGTAAAGGCCAAACATAATCGCCAGAGCGTTCACCCGCTTCTCTTAGTTTATTTTCCAACTTCACATCGGGTGTTAATAGACCAGAAGTTCTTAAACCCAAAGCCACCATACAAGCGCCGGTCAAAGTAGCTACATCTACCACCAACTGCGGCTTATGTTTTTCAGCATAAGTTAAAGCGTCGGCCAAAATTATTCTTCCCTCGGCGTCGGTATTTAAAACTTCAATGGTTTTGCCAGACATGGTTTTAAGTAAATCTCCTGGCCGGAAACTGGCTGACCCTGGCATATTTTCCACTGCTGGCACCAAGCCTACCACATTTATTTTTAAATTTAATTCAGCTATAGCCCCCAAAGCAGCAATAACCGCAGCACCGCCCAGCATATCCAGCCACATATCTTCCATACCAACCACTGGTTTTAAATGCAAACCACCGCTATCAAAAGTAACCCCTTTGCCTACAAAAACATAAGGTTTCTGATTTTTATCTGTGCCCCGATACTCCATAATAATAAATTTCGGCTCTTCACTAGATCCTTTGGCCACCCCCAAAATAGCTCCCATTTTATTAGCTTGAATCTGTTTTTTACTCAAAACCGTCACTTTAATATGACCGATTCGTCCGACTTCTTCAGCCTTATTGGCCAACAAACTCGGGGTCATTTCACCACCCGGAGTGTTGCCTAAATCGCGGGCATAATTAACCCATTTGCCAACTATCTCACCAATTTTAGCGCCTTGTTTAACTGACGATAAGGCTAATTTACTGGTTAAAAAAATTATTTGACTGACAATAAAATTGCCATTTTTATCCTGTTTGTATTTAGTAAAGGTATAATCAGCCATTACCATATTTTCTGTCATGGTTTGAGAAATTTTTTCTGAACTCTCGCCAGCGCTAGCTAAATTCTCTAAAGCTAAACTTAAAGATTTAACTTTGTGTTGCTTAGCCAAAACTATTATTTGCCGCGCCACTAAAACCAACCGCCTTAAATTCCATTTTTCTTTTTCTCCTAAACCCACCAACAAAATTTTTCCTTTCTTAAAAGAAGGTAAAGCTACGGCTTGTTTAGCTTTGCCTTGAAATTCCCGATTCTCAAAAAAACGCTGTATTTGTTTTTTATCCGCCACTCCTAAAAATTTCCACAAAGGGTGGGTGTCAAACTTTTCTTTGGTAAAATAAGTTAATACCAAACTATCAACAACGAATTCAGATTTTAAATCTCTAACTTGAAACTTCATAATACTTCTACTTTAATTGAAAAATTGGTTTTTGGCAAATAAAAAAAGTGTGCCACGCGGAGAAATACGCAGCACACCATTACGGCACAGAAGTCTTAGGAGATATAAGACTAATCTGTCAAACCTGATGGGGAATGAGCCCTTAGATCAGACTAACTGTTTTCTGCGCCTTGGCAAAAACCCAAACGAGTGTAACTGTTTACCTACATCTTCATAGGCTACGATGAGGACAGTTACCGGAGACTCGTCCTTCCACTGGAAATAGCCAGTGTGACACCAGTTATTCGGATTAATGCCTTAATTGATATAAACTTTAATATAGCCAAAAATATTTTTATGCGACGCAGCCATAGGCGCTCACATAGACCAGTGATTAATTAAAAAATAACCACCTTAAAGTTTATATCGTTCAAAAATTTAAAGAACTTTGTTTGCGCCCCAGAAAGGATTCGAACCTCCGACCGGTCGATTAAGAGCCGACCGCTCTACCAACTGAGCTACTGGAGCAATTAATCTAATCTGACGCTGTAGTACCAGCCTCATCTTTCCTAAAGCTACTCTTCAAGCATAGCTCATCGCTTTAAAAACTATTAGTACAATACCTGTTGCGTTGCATAACAATATAACAGTATAGATAATAATTTT
>CAZMMW010000064.1:0-2962 GCA_964567515.1 uncultured Gammaproteobacteria bacterium
ATCGTACTTATACTTTTATTTTAAAAACCCCACCGGCTGCGGAATTATTAAAAAAAGCCGCTGGTATTGCCAAAGGTTCTGGTAAACCCTTGCAAGAAAAGGTTGGCAAAGTGACTAAGAAACAGATTGAAGAAATTGCTAAAATTAAAATGCCGGATTTGAATGCTAATGATTTAACTGCAGCTTGCAAAATTATTGAAGGCACCGCGCGGCAAATGGGGATAATTATTGAATAATACAAAACGTAAAAATCAAAATTAATTTTACATTTTGATATTTAAATTTTTAATTTTTAAGGTAGGAGTCCAAATTTAATAAAGGCGGACGTCAAAACTACAACAGGAAAAAATATCTCATGTCTAAAGCAGGAAAAAAATATCAAGCAGCCCGTGCTCAAGTGGAAGCGGGAAAACGTTATACTATCGTCGAGGCAATAGAATTATTAAAACAAATGCCTCAACCAAAATTTGATCAATCAGTGGAATTGCACTTAAGGTTGGGTGTTGATATGACGCAAGCCAATCAACAAGTTCGCGGCTCGGTTTTTTTACCTAATGGTATAGGTAAAATCAAAAAGATAGCTGTTTTTTGCGGTGAAGATAAAATCAAAGAAGCTAAAGAGGCCGGAGCGGTTTTGGTGGGGAGTGAGGAGTTAATCAAGCAAATCGGTCAAACTGGCAAATGTGATTTTGAAGTCGCGATAGCTACACCGGAAATGATGAAAAAAATGGCACCTATTGCCAAAATTTTGGGCCAAAAAGGTTTGATGCCCAACCCCAAAACCGAAACCATTACTAATGATGTTGGTAAAACTATTAAAGAAATGAACTCTGGTAAGATAAATTATCGTGTTGATGATTCTGGTAATATTCATCAGCTAGTGGGTAAATTATCCTTTGATACCCTAAAATTACAACAGAATATAGAAGTATTGTTAGAGACTATTAAGCGCGTAAAACCGTCAGGGGTTAAAGGGACTTATATCAAGAACGTAGTATTAACTACTACCATGGGACCAGGTGTTCCATTAATTATCTTATAGACTTTGTTTTTTGCTAGGCAAATTTAAAATTATTAATCAATAATTTATGATTTTATCTGATATTGATATTAGAAAAGTTTTACAAGAGGATCGTGTTAAGATTGAACCATTATTTCCTGATGCCATACAACCAGCCTCGGTGGATTTACATTTAGATAATCAGTTTTTGATTTTTAAAAATACCGGACACGTTTGTATTGATGTTAGAGAAAAAAATCCCGATTTAATGGAAAAAGTAATCATTAAAAAGGATCAGCCATTTGTTTTGCATCCTGGAGAATTTGCCCTAGGCGTGACCATGGAACGAATCACTTTATCGGTCGATATGGTAGGACGACTAGAAGGTAAGTCATCTTTGGGTCGAATTGGAATTATTATTCATGCTACAGCAGGGTTTATTGACCCAGGCAATTCTTTAAAACCAACCTTAGAGCTTCATAATATTGGTAGTTTACCAGTGAAGCTATATTACCAGATGGCCATTGCCCAGATTGCTTTTATGCCGCTTTCCTCGCCAGCCGAAAACCCTTATAGTCGGGGTAGAAAATATTATGGCGCCGACGTGCCCCAAGCTAGTAAAATCTACGAAAATTTTGATAGCGAGAATATTTAGATTTACTTTTTTATCTTATGCGTCTTCATAAAAAAATTATTATTGTTATCGTAGGAGAAAAACTTTCAGGCAAAGAGGTGATTAGTAAATATTTGGCGAGGAGATATGGATTTAAAAGTTTTCGTTTCTCTAAAATACTGGTTGATATTTTAAATAATCTTGGTCTTCCTATATTACGGGTTAATGAAACTAATCTAGTTGAGGCCTTGCGTGAGCGGTTTGGTGGCGGTGTTTTGGCTGAAGCCGTAAAGTTAAAATTGGCCAAAACCGTCGGTAACAAATTTGTTATAGATGGCTTGCGACATCCTGGCGAATATGAGATTCTAAGTAAATTACCAGGTTTTTTATTAGTTTATGTAACAGCAAGCTTAACTACCCGTTTTAAACGTGCTTTGACTCGGGGTGAAAAAGTAGGTGAAGATAAATTTACCATAGAGCAATTTAAGCGTGAGGAAAATTTACCTACCGAGATTTACATAAAACGTTTAGGCAGAAAAGCGCGGGTTAAAATTATTAATGAAGGCGCCTTGGGAGAATTATATAAACAGGTGGATGAAAAAATAATAAAAAAATTTAATAAGTAAAATGCAACTCCAAGTTAAAAAATTAGACCCTCGTGCTAAGTTGCCTACCTATGCGTATTCTGGTGACGCTGGGTTGGATTTATATACTTTGGAAGATTTTACTGTGCCGGCTGGTAAATATATCACTAGCATCAAAACAGGTATTGCTTTAGCTATTCCGGAAGGTTATGTTGGTTTGTGTTGGGATAAATCTGGTTTGGCGGCTAAACATGGTATTACGGTTTTGGCGGGAGTCATTGATTCAAGTTTTCGGGGAGAACTGTTGCTTACTGTTTTAAATACCAGTGATCAGGACTATCGTTTTAAAGTCGGTGATAAAGTGATGCAGATATTAATTCAGCCAGTAGCTAGTATGGAAGTGATTGAGGTGCAGGAATTATCAGATACTATTAGGGGAGTAGGCGCTTTTGGTAGTACTGGAAAATAAAAAACGGCAAACTTTTTTGCCTACCGTTTGATGAGGGATGGTGGGTATCTTGATTTTATACCATTTCAAGAGTTAATTTTATCATTTTTGAGACTGATTGACCACACCCTCGTTCTTTTGCTGGCATTTGTGACTTGGTTATTAAATTATCACTCACCGTTAGAATAGTGAGCGCTCGCACTCTGTAATAAGCGGCCAGTGTGTAAAGTTCAGAAGTTTCCATCTCAATCCCCAGCACTCCGTATTCGGACCATTTTTGCCACCAGTATTTATCTTGCCTCTTTTCCTCCTTATAG
>CAZMMW010000065.1:0-2918 GCA_964567515.1 uncultured Gammaproteobacteria bacterium
TCTGGTTGTTTAGCTAGTTCAGCGCGTTTGGCTTGAATGGGTTTTAAGACTTCAATAATTGTCTCGGCTAACAGTGGTTTGAATTCTGAATATTTTAACTCGCCAGCTTGGTACTGTTCTTCCAATTCTTTTTTCTTGGAGCGATCTTGTGATAACACTTTAAAAAGTTGTAGCAGGTTTTTACCGCCAGATATTCTTTCACCGCTTGAGCCGCCTTCATCGGTTACTGCTTTGGTAATTTTTTTCCGAATAATATCTGGAGAATCATTTAAGGCAATATAATGCGATGGGCTAAACGACTTAGACATTTTTTTGACAGGATCAACTAGCGACCTCACGCGGGCAATGGAGGCTTCGTAGGCTTTTGGTTCTTTAAAATATTGTCCAAAAGTGGCATTAAATTTTCTAGCTAGAACTCTGGTTAATTCTACATGTTGATATTGATCTTCTCCTACTGGTACTAAATCAGGATGATAAAGCAAAATATCGGCAGCCATCAGTACTGGATAATTTAGAAGTCCAGCGCTAACTGAACCGCGATGCTGTTCAGCTTTGTCTTTAAATTGTGTCATCCTTTCCAATTCCCCAATGGGTGTAATAGTATTTAAAAGCCAAGCTAGCTCTGTGTGTTCCGGCACTTGGGATTGAATAAAGATTACGCTTTTGACAGGATCAAGACCACAAGCCAGATAATCTAAAGCTGTATTAAAAACCACGTCAGGAAATTTTTCAGCTTCGTAAGGTATAGTAATGGCATGTAGATCAACAATGCAAAAGAAACAACGGTTATGTTCTTGTAATAAAACCCAATTTTGTAGGGATCCTAAGTAATTTCCTAAATGTAGTTCCCCCGAAGGCTGAATACCAGATAAAATTGTTTTATTAGTTGGTAGACTCATAAACTTATACTTCTATTATAACAGGTAATATCATTGGCCGCCTCTCGGTTTTCTTATAAAGAAATTGGCCAATATCGTTTCTTAATTTTTCTTTAAGATAAGTATCATTGGTAGCTGGTTTGCCCGATTCCGCTTTAAGAATTTGTTTCACCTTGGTTCTGGTTTCTTCTACTAGTTTTTTATTATCCTTCATATAAACAAAACCACGGGAAATAATGTCAGGACTGCTTACTGGATCGCCTGTTTTGCCATCTACTGTGGCAACAATTACCAGCATGCCATCAGCGGCTAAGATTTGGCGATCACGAATCACTACTTTAGAAACGTCGCCGACCCCTAAGCCATCTACAAAGACATATTCAATAGGAATTTTATGGGACAAGATTTGTATGCCTTTTTTAGTAACTTGGGCAATTTGGCCATTATCTAGAATGAAAATATTTTGTTTGGGGAAACCAACGGACACAGCTACTCGCGCTCCTTCTTGCAGTAAATAATGGTTAGCATAAATTGGTAAAAAGTATTTAGGACGAACCTGTTTGATTAGTAGCTTAATATCTTCTATTAAAGCATGGCCGCCCCCGTGTACCCCCATAATTTCTTTATGGATTACATTATCACATTGTCGGTAAAGATTGTCTTTTAATCTTTGTACGGTTCTTTCATTGCCGGGAATAACTGAAGAAGAGAAAATAATAGTGTCGTATTTTTTTAATTTGACATTTTTATGTTCGCCGTTGGCAATTCTCATTAACACCGCCCGGTCTTCACCTTGGGCGCCAGTGCAAATAATAATTAGTTTATTGTCGGGATAATTAGCCGCCTGTTTAATATTAATTAGAGTAGTAGGTTTGAATTTTAGATAGCCGATTTTTTTAGCAATCTCGATATTAACTTTCATAGAATAGCCGTCTAAAGCTACTTTTTTACCTAAACGATCGGCAATAGCAATAATCCAGCCGACGCGTTCTATCATTGAGGCGAAAGTAGCAATGACGATTCTGCCCGACGCCTTTTCTATAATTTGTTTAATATTATTAAACACTTCTCGTTCAGAAATTTGGTGGCCAGGTTGGGTTGAACCTAAAGTTTCTGCCATTAAAATTGATGGCCGGTCTTTGGTATTCCAACGGGCTAAATGCGAAAAATTAGTCGGTGGCTCTTGCACTGGATTTAAATCATAGCGCCAGTCTCCGGTATGGATAATGTTAACTATTGGTGTTTGTATAATAATACCAAAAGAATCCATTACACTATGAGCGACAGAAAAGAATTTAACTATTAAAGAACCCAGTTTAACTTGTTCGTGTTCCGATTTAATCTCTTGAGCTCGTAGAAACTTCTGTAAACCAGATTCTTCTAATCTTTTTCTGACCAAAGCCAAAGTCATTCTACTAGCATAGATAACCGGCCAGCCCAATTTAGGCAACAAATGAGGTAAGGCGCCAATGTGGTCTAAGTGACCATGGCTTAAAATAATGCCCCTGATGTTTTTTTCTTTGCCACGCAAATATCGAGTATCGGGAATAATATAATCCACCCCAGGCATGTCTTCTTCTGGAAATTGTAATCCCATATCCAAAATGACAATATTTTGTCCATATTCAAATACGGTCATATTGCGTCCGACTTCTTCTTGACCACCTAAAGGTATAATCCTCAACCTTGGTTCTCCCGGACGAAAGTTCTTAAAAGGTATTTTATATCTTTCCTGTCTATGATCTGAAATAAAAGATTTGGGACTCGTTCTTTTAGCAGAAGCCAGATTAGTCGGTTTGTTTTTTGTATTGGTTGATAAGTTGGTTTTTGAATTTTCAAAAAATTTAAATTCCATAATTTTTTAAATGAATCTCTAGTATTGCTTGATGAATAGTTCTGCATTGGCACCTTTATTTTACCAAACTCGCACCTATTTTCAAAATCGCTGACGATGTGCCACGCGCGGAGCGCGTGGTGAAGCGAAACTAAATCGCACGCTCTCCGCCCCGCCGCCCGCAGAAAGGGGTCTGGGGAATGAAT
>CAZMMW010000066.1:0-2905 GCA_964567515.1 uncultured Gammaproteobacteria bacterium
GAGAATCATTGATTCTAAAGCCCATTTTTACTGTTGGCTCCTCTATAGCTAAAACCGGCAAGGCTTGAGGAAAATTAACATCAGCTATGGTTTCGCCAATGGTAATATCTGGTATTCCAGTTAAAGCTACAATATCGCCAGTTGCAATCTCAGTCACATCCACCCTATCTAAACCCTCAAAAGTCATTAAGGATACCAACCGACATTTTTGCTGCTGCCCTTGTCTATTAATATGCACGACTTCTTGCTTTGACTTTAAAACACCATTAAGCAATCGACCAGTAGCAATACGACCCCTAAAAATATCAGTGCCTAAAGTAGTAACCAATAATTGTAACGGTTTGCCTGAATCTCCTAATGGCTCAGGAATATATTTAATAATGGCATCAAAAATAGGAGAAATATCATTCATCTCATCTAAACTAGCTTGCAATCCAGCTTTACCTAAACGCGCAGAGGCATAAAGAATTGGAAAGTCTAAGGTTGTATCATCAGCCCCCAAGTCTACAAACAAATCAAAGGTTTTGTTTAAAACGTGATTGTGGCGAATGTCGGGTTTATCAATCTTATTAATGACAACAATAATCTTTAATTTCATTTTTAAAGCCTGCTTTAGAACAAACCGAGTCTGTGGCATTGGGCCTTCTTTAGCATCCACTAAAAGTAAGCAACCATCAGCCATGGTTAAAACCCGCTCCACTTCGCCGCCAAAATCAGCGTGACCCGGGGTATCTATAATATTTATTTTTGTTCCTTGCCAATTGACTGAGGCGTTTTTAGAAAATATAGTAATACCACGTTCTTTTTCTAAATCATTGGAATCCATTATCAAATCCTGGCTAATTAATTCTTTATTAAGCTTAGTTTTTGACTGACGTAACAAAGCGTCCACTAAAGTGGTTTTTCCGTGATCAACGTGGGCAATAATAGCAACATTTCTAATATTATTCATGGATTTTAATTAATCTATAAACAAAAAAATCCCTATAGGGATAATGCTAATTATCATTAATCTAGATCAATAATAATACTAAATTACCTTACTGTCAATAATCATCCATTTTAGGCAATCATTTTAATATTAAATATTTATTAGTTATAATAATCTGGGTATTAAAACATAAAAATAAATCAACCAAACATCAACCACTGTGGTTTAAAAATCAGCAACAAACCAACTATCAGCATTAAAACGCCACCAATTAAACGCGACCATCGAGTATATTTACTAGTTACACCGCTTAATTGTAAAGTCATCATAGCAATAAAAAATATCAGTAAATCATCTAGTATAAAAATAAAAATATAAAGCAGTAAATAAAGATAATATTGCCATTTAACTAAAGATGATAAAGCCAAAATTTGAGTATAAACCACCGGAAAACCAGCTGAACAAACTAATTCTACTAAATTAACAGCTGCGGCCAACAAAATAATTCCCAATAAAGCCAAGAAAAATCTTCTTTGTTGAGTAATATTTTTTAATTTATCAAAAATTCTTTGACGTTTGTCTGAAGAGGTTACTTTACAAATTTCATCTTGTTTTGATATATATTGTCTAAGACTATAAATACCACCGCCTAAAGCCACCAAACCAATAATTAATCTTAACCAAAAGATAAAACCAATAAACAAAATTAAATTAAGCCAAGCGGCCATAAACAAAAAATAAACGCCGCCAGAAGCAACTATAAAAGTAATACCCAAAATCCAACGTCGTCGGGTATTGGCCATCCCTAAAAGCAAGCCAATCAAAAACACCAGCACCCACATAGCGCAAGGATTAAAGCCATCCAATGCCCCAATGATGATGGTTAAAACTGGCAAAGATAAACTCTTGGTTTTAATCTCACCAATTAAAGGTAAAGTTAAAGTTTCGGGAATGGCTTTTTTGATAGCGACTCGTTCACTGAAATTATTTTCTTGAATGCCAGTATTAATACCAGCCAACGGTCCGACTATATCGGGACAAGGAGCATTTAAACAAAATTCCACCTGCCGCTCTATTTCGCGACCAGTAGTTTTGTCATTATTATAGCCAGTGATGATATTTTGACCAATAACCACCAACGGCACTCCACTAATGGCGGAGTTTAATTTTTCCCCGACGGATTCTAATAACCGGCGATTCGCTGTATTATACCAAATCTCAAAATCATAAACTTGTACCTGGTTATTTTGTTTTTCTAAATTAGCCAAAAATGGTTTAGCCTGGGCGCAACGCGAGCAACCATCTCCCCAAAAAAAATAAATCGGCACTGTATTACTTGCTTGAGCTCGAACTTGCAAAAACAAGCCGCCCAAAAACAACAACAGAAAAATTATTAAAAACTTTCTCATAACACTTAATAAAGCGAATATTAAATTACCATTATAATTTTGCTAATTCAATAATAATAAGAATACCTACGCTATTTAAAACGTAACTTAACAAAACAAATTGCCAACGCCTTAATCTGGAACTGCTTATTAAAGCCACACCCAACTCATCAGGTAACGGCGAAGCAATTATAATAGCGCCCAATACTGGTGCGGTCCATGCTATATAACGACTTTGAAAAATATGAGAGGCTCGTTGCCAATGTATTCTAGCAAAAAGTGGCTTTAATTCCTCGAAAACCCGATCACGTAAAAAATTAAAAATTATTAAATCACCTAATACTGCCCCTAAACCTGCCAGACAAGCTACTAACAAAGGATTAAACTGATAAGTTAAACTAAAAAGTACCATAATAGCTGGGGTAACAGTAAAAGTACATACAAAAAACATCCCCACTAATACCAAACCTAAGTACCCTAAATTGCTTATGCCTTGCGTTATCACTGTAAAAAAAGCTGTTCGCGACAACAAAATAAAAACTAAAATACTAAACAATAATATAATAGTATGACGGTATTGATGAAG
>CAZMMW010000067.1:0-2847 GCA_964567515.1 uncultured Gammaproteobacteria bacterium
AGTTGATGATAAATTTTTTAACTGGCTAAATAAATTTAGACGACAACATAAAATTTCTAACTTACCAGAATTACGAGCAGATTACTTTATTAAAAAATGTCTATTTAAATTTCCGCAGCTTTTAGCTATCTGTGCTTCGTTGCCGGGCGATTACTGGCTGCGTTATACCTCACCGCATCCCAAGTGGTTTAATCAGGAATTAATTACCACGCTGGCACGCTATAAAAAAATTCCTCATCATATTCACTTACCAGTACAAGCCGGGCACGATTATATTCTGCGCAAAATGCTCCGCCCTTATACCATTGCTGAATATAAAAAAGTAATCCTGGCTTTACGCCAAACTATACCAGGCATTACTATTACCACTGACTGTATTGTTGGCTTCCCCGGCGAAATAAAAAAACACTTCCAAGCTACTCTAGATTTATTTAGAAAAATTAAATTTGATATGGCCTACACCGCTCAATTCTCCCCTCGCACTGGTACAGTGGCCGCTAAAATGCCAGATAATGTATCAAGAAAAGAAAAAATACGGCGGGAAAAAGAATTAAATGAGGTACTTAAAAAAACAGCATTAGAACATAATAAAAAACTAGTCGGCACTACACAAAAAGTGTTAGTGACTATAAATAAAAAAACTTCTACTTCTGACTATGTTTTAGAAGGTCGAACCGAAGGCTTTAAACCAATCCGCTTTACTTCTACTAAAAACTTACTGGGTAAATTTACCAGAGTAAAAGTAACTACTGCCCACTCCTGGCACTTAGCGGGAGAACTAAGTAAACAAAAAACTGCCAAACAAATCAGGCTTGGTAACTAATTAGACTAAATTATTAAGGATCTACACTCTTTCGAGGCGGCACGGATGCCAGCTAACTGTATAATATCAGCATGTAACTCTTTTATAGTTACATCAAACAACACATTTTTTACCGGACTCTATAAGATGTACTTTTGGAGGAAATAATCTAAAAGGGCTGGTTTTTTAAAAAAAACCAATGAAAACGGTTGTCTAAACTTCCGCTGTATAGTGCCACATTGTAATATTATTTTTTCTTGATCAAATGACTTCAAAATCACTATATGTGGAATCATACCAAGTTTATCTTCCAAATCATCAAGATCAGGGAAAACTTCTAAATTTATAGTGCAACCCGAACTTGATGAATCCGCCAAACAGGACAATACTATTGACTTTACAGAATTAATAAGTGCGGTTTCAGTACTTACCAAAACGACATTGATATTCATGACAATATTATCTTCTTTTAATTTATTTTTTAAATTACTTTTTTATTTTTTATATGCTATCATTTTAGTACTTTTATGTTAGCAATAAACGACCACAAGATCAAGTTTAATAAAATTATAGCCCTAGTCGGCCCAACCGCTTCGGGAAAAACCGACTTAGCTATAAAATTGGCTAAGAAATTTCATGGGGTGATAATCTCTGCTGACTCGCGGCAAATTTACCAAGGACTGCCAATTGGCACTAATCAACCAGATGGCAGATGGCAGGTGGCAGATGGCAAATGGCAAAAAGTTTTTAATAAACAGAAAATATATCTTGTTAATAATATCCCTCATTTTTTTATTGCTTGCAAAAAACCTAACCAACGCTATTCAGTCGTCCAATTTCAAAAAGATGTAAACAAACTGCTCTCAAGAATATCTACCACCAATTATTTACCAATTCTGGTCGGCGGCACTGGTCTTTATGCTTCCAGCATCATTGAGGGCTATAAATTTCCCGCGGGCACACCCAACTTAAAACTAAGAAAAAAATTAGACCATTTATCTACTTCAACTTTATTAAAGAAATTAAAAAAAATTGACCAACAAACTTATAAATTTATAGATAAAAAAAATCGCCAGCGAATTATTAGGGCTTTAGAATATGTGCTATTAACTAACCAATCGTTTTTAAAAGCACAACAAAAAAATCCTCTTCCTAATTCGCTCCTTGTTGGTATTAATATACCCCGCTCACAACTTTATACGCGTATTAATAACCGAGTTGAACAAATGATGCGGCAAGGATTATTCAAAGAAGTCAAATGGCTTATTAAAAAATATCCCCGCTCCCCTGCTCTTAAAACTATTGGTTATCAAGAATTGGTGACGGTGATTAAAAATAATACGAATTTATCCCAAGCTATAGAACTAATCAAACAGCACACTCGCCAGTTTGCTAAAAGGCAACTGACTTGGTTTAAAAGAATGCCTCAAATCAACTGGATAAAAAATTACCAAACAATAAATAAGGTAATCAATAATTTTTTAAAAACATTAAAATGAAAATGCTCAACTTTTATTATGATAGCTAGGAATTATTAATCTGGTATTATTATTTTCTCTAATTTTGATGATAAACTGGCACTAAGCTGTTCTAAAAATATAATCAATGACATATGGTCACGTTTAGCCTGAGCTACCGCCTTACGCCAAAGCGCCTCTGCATAACAACGCGGCAATTCTTTCTTGTGAACCATAGTCATCCATACAGGTGGATTTAACTCAGTAATATCGCGAGCTTTAAGATTATCGCTGAATGGCACCAATGTACTAAGGTCTTTAGACTTAACTATTCCAGCAACAATTTCTTCTATAAAAGTTTCAGTACGATGGGGCTTAGCAATAATCGTCCACCATAAAGACCAATATTTAGATACCGGTTCATCACTACGAGCTAAGGCTACCCACTCCACAAGTTTAATAAACTGTTCCTTGTTTAAGTATTTCCTAACTCCATGATAAGCAACTCGAGCGCAAACAGCATCTTTGGGATTAGTGAATCTCCCACCCGCCGCAAGCGGCGGGGCTTCTTAAAATAGCTTAAGTTGC
>CAZMMW010000068.1:0-2789 GCA_964567515.1 uncultured Gammaproteobacteria bacterium
CACCTAATGAATTCCTTAGATTATCTAAAGTGCAAAATGTCTGTGGTTAAAACATTCTGGGCCAACTGTTTTAAAAGAATTTAACAACACTAATTAATGATCAGGCGTTGGTTCATTAATATGATTTTTACGCCAAC
This sequence comes from uncultured Gammaproteobacteria bacterium, assembly GCA_964567515.1. Lineage (GTDB taxonomy): Bacteria > Patescibacteriota > Patescibacteriia > Veblenbacterales > UBA10138 > JBBIVB01. The sequence continues at coordinate 138 of CAZMMW010000068.1, forward strand.
TGTCCACCAACTTTACTATTTGTTCTGTAACGGCATAGGCTTGAGGCACTTTACGGAAGATAGAATTCTGTTCCATACCAGCTGTTTGAATAGTAACATCACCATAATGAAAAAGAGTGGCAAATAATCCCTTTACCTCACAAGTAACATCCTCCACTCGCGACAACCGCAGTTCACTACGCGAACGATTGAATAAACCCCTTTGTTCAACGGCAATAATTCTTTCGTTGGTTACTATCCAAACATCTAAATAAAAATCCGTCCAAGAGGTCCAAAAAAATACCCAGATACCAAAATAATAAATACTCAGGGACAATTCTATAATTATTTCTTTTAAGCCACCGTCAAATAAAAAAAACCAGCGTTCTGGTAAATATTTATTTACTAACCAAGCAAACAATAAAGGAATTAATAATAACAGTAAATAACGGATGACTTCAATAAAAAATGTAAACCAATGGCGGCGCAGATAAAGTATCACGCGCTCATTAGGTAAAGGTGAAGATAGTATACGATCCAACCACATATCTAATATATCAACTTCGCTCAGCCTATAATTAAGCGAGGGAAACATATTAATAATAAGAGACTTAATCTAGAATTTAACATAAATTGTAATAAAGATAAATTTTCGACGATAAGTTTAAATGGCGGAGTTGTATTATAGTAATAAAAACTAGAGAGGGTTAAAAGAATCAATATTAATATTTTTAAAAATTAGTTCTTGCGTCCAATCAAATCCTGATAAAAAATAATAAGAAATAAATAAAATAAAAAAGGTTCCGGAAATTAAAAGAAAAGTAGTAAAAACAGCTATCGGCGACATAAAAGCATAGCGTAATAAATGAAATAGATTAATCACGGCGAAAATGGTTAGTAATAATATAATAATACCGTATGGTATTAAAAATACCCAATAAGGAATAGTAAAATTAAAATCTAAATTTAACATATTAATATCACACCAATTTATCCTGAGCATTAACTGTCTTTTGTTGAAATCCTAAGTGTTGATAAGCAATATCCGTAGCAATGCGTCCTCTGGGGGTTCTGATTAAAAACCCCAGCTGCATTAAAAACGGCTCATAAATCTCCTCAATAGTACCCGCTTCTTCTTGTAAACTAGCCGCTACGCTAGTCAAGCCTACTGGTCCACCTTTAAATTTTTCTATAATAACCCGTAAAATCTGCCGGTCCAAATCATCCAAACCCAAAGGATCAACCTGCAACTGATCCAGGGCTACTTCCGCTACAACCTTGGTGATCTTTCCGTCATGCATTACTTGCGCATAATCTCTGACTCTTTTTAATAAACGATTAGCTACTCTGGGTGTAGCCCGGGAGCGTTTGGCAATAGATTCGGCAGCTTTTTGATCAATCATCACTTTTAATAATCTAGCAGCTCGTTCTACAATTTGCCCCATCTCTTTTTGGTTATAAAAATCTAACCGCCAAGTAGCGCCAAACCTGTTGCGTAAAGGCCCGGAAATTAAATGATAACGAGTAGTAGCGCCAATCAAAGTAAAATGCGGTAAATCAAGGCGCAGGGTTCTAGCTGACGGCCCTTTGCCTATAATCAAATCTAGCGCAAAATCTTCCATTGCCGGGTATAAGACTTCCTCAATCACTTTATTTAAACGGTGGATTTCATCAATAAATAAAATATCTCCTTCCTGTAAATTAGTAAGAATAGCCGCTAAATCTCCAGCTCGTTCAATAGCTGGACCAGAAGTAACTTTAATATTAGCTCCCATTTCATGAGCAATAACATAGGCCAAAGTGGTTTTACCTAAACCTGGCGGACCATATAACAAAACGTGCTCAATAGGCTCCTTGCGTTTTTTAGCAGCAGCCAAAAAAATATGTAAATTAGTTTTAACCCGCTCCTGTCCTATGTATTCAGACAAGGTTTTAGGGCGTAAAGTGGTATCTAACGCCTTGTCTTCTACTTGTTCTTTTTGAGCGACAATTCTCTCTTGATCTTTATTCATAAAACTACTGTTAGCATACCTTTTTCCCCTCCCCTTGACAAGAATTTTTAGTTTTGCTATGATGATATGTTTCAAGCTAAAACCCCTAAAATTAAAGGGTAAAGATAGCTTCAAACAACTTAAAAAAGATACTTTTGGTGGAGGTGGCACGACAAGCATGGGAATCTTACGGTAGGCCTGTTCCGGCTTTTAGCTAGAACCTGACCTATAAAGATTTTCTTGCCACTTCCGCCAAAGGCATCTTTCACATATTAACAACTAACCATATTTTACAATCAAATTAACTTTTAAGGCAAGATTTATCATTTTCTTAGATAAATTATATATAATTTTAAAAAATAAAATCAAAATAAAAAAGGAGTTTAATATGATAAAAGTAAAAACATTAACGATGGGTACTGCGTCTGGCAATCTCAGTAAAACATTTAAAACACTGGACGAGGAGACTACGGATGTTCTACGGACAGCAAATGAGATAATTGACATCAGTGACAAAAACTAAACATATCAAGGCGCTCTAATAATAAAAAGGGGCATTTTTTATAAAACCCGAAATTTAAAATCTAAAGTATCTAATACTTATAGGTTTGGCGTAATTTTATAATTTACCCTTGACAAATTAAACCACTAATATTAATTTAAGATAATAAAATAAACATTC
>CAZMMW010000069.1:0-2759 GCA_964567515.1 uncultured Gammaproteobacteria bacterium
GCTAATCATTCTTATTTTTACCAAAGCGTTTATTGTTACGATCATTGTCTTTGTTTCCTTGCTGTACTTTTTTATTACCAATACCATTATTGATTATCTCTCCAAAATAATTATTAATGTTAACGATGTTTCGGAATTTGTTTCCTTTAGCATGATTTACGGCTTGACCTTTAAATACCTTTAATTGACAAGCAGCGGCTAAAACTACAGGGCCATCTTCACCAACGCGATATAGTTGTCCGTTATTTAAACCATTTGCACATTCAGTACCAGAAAATGGAATTTTTTGTCCAAAACTTCCTCTGATTATAACTGAACCAATGACATTGTTGCCGGCGGTATCTTTAATCAAATCACCAACCACAGTTACTGTATCTCCAATCTCCACTGTAGGCAAAGAAGTATTAGAACTTAAGGAAATGGTCAGATTAGTGCCCAAGAGATTCCAACTAGCACTGCCCAGCGCTCCTGAACCGTCTAAAAATGAATGATTATTATTTAGAATTAAAACATTGATAATATTAGCTGCGGTTATCACGGGTTTATTAGTTGGCTTTGAAAAATAAAGAACGATACTATCGCCGGCTCCTTTATTTATAGTGCTACCAGTATTTTGAGCCGCTGCTGATATTAAAGTAGGTACTGCCGTATCAGCTGTTAAAGTATTAGTAGTTACAGCCATAATTGTTGGCGAATTAACTGATGTCGTAATACCACTACTGAGTAAAGTAACTCTTATGCTGTCCGCAGGTGTTGTTGCTGTCCAAGCTGATGAAGTAGCCAAACTTACAAAAAAACGCCCGCCATCAATAATATTATTACTGGCAGTGGCGATGACTGTATTGCTACCAACATTAACACTAATCTGACTACCAGCTAATAAATCAGTAGCTGGATCAAATACGCCATTACCATTATCTTTGTATACAGCCACAGAAGCAAAGTGTGAACCTGTTGTCATACTAGATCCAAAATTAGCTATATTAACCGTTACCGCACTCAGGGTTTCTCCGGCTGTCTGTGCTAAATCAAACCAGAAAAGACCGATTGGTTGGCTAGAAGCTTTAACCAAAACCGGACTAGTAATTAGAGACGATGGTCCAGATGTAATATTCACAGCTGACCAAACGGGATTAGCCAAAACTAGGCTAACTATTATTACTAAAAAACTAAATTTTTTAATATTTAGCATATATTTACAAATTTTAATACTTAACACCTCTCGCCTTATAAACAATATAACGTTACTTCCTGATCAATCTTACCAACTTACCAAAAAAGCATTAAATTATAGTTTTAATGCTTTTTATATCACCGATTATAATTTATATCAACTTAAATCAAAGTTAATAGCAGTGCCAAAACCAAGACCACGGCACTGTGGCTAATAACCGAAAGATGTTGAACACGAATTTTAATCAAGATATTAAACAATAAGGCCACTGACAAGGCTAAAATAAAATAAAAATAAAATTGACGCACCGAATTATCTAAGTTATCAATAGTTAAGAAACCAAATAACTTTACATACTTAGTTGGTGCATCATTAAAAGTAAAAAATGACTGAGTGGGAACATTCGGAGCCAACCATGCCAATGGTTGCCTCACTATGGTGCCATCACTACTGGAGGCAATTAAAAACAACAACTCACCGTGTTTGTTAAATAAAGTAGAATCAAAATTAATTTTACCAGACCAATTATCAGTTTTGGTGTCTTTAGTTAAAGACACTGTTTCTGAACCTAAAATTGCATTGACCTCCTTAGCTTGATGAATAGTAATGGATAAATTATAACTATCACCATTTTGTATAACTTGTAGACTACTATTCTCCACTACCGGCGTAACGGTAGATGCTTTATTAACTACCGACTCATCGTTTACTGATTCTGCTGAGGGTGACTGTACTGCAATATCTAATTTTTCAAATCCATCAATTGATGGATTCTGACTTATAACTCCGCTGACATCTGGCTGTTCATTAATAACGCTAACCTTTTCTGTTGATGCCACAAGTTTCGGCGGTTCGGTGGTAGATGGCACAGAAAGTGACGTTGTTGCTTTAGTGGTCACCGCTTCGGCTACTTGCACTTGTGACGTACCAAACATCTGCACCACAAAGGTAGTAGGATAACCTTCAAACTCCCCTTGGGAAATACCTACCCCAAGATCTTTAAATTTTTCATTGACAATATTAGCGCGGTGTGTCGGGCTGGCCATCCAACCTTCTTGCACTCCTTCGGCTGATGTAAAGTGCACTGCTAAATTTTCGCCGGCTAAGTAATATTTATAACCGGCATTGATAATAAAATTCCAAGGCGTCTGTCCACTGGGGCTAACGTGAGCAAAATATTGACGTAATACCATATCATCAGCTTTGTTCTGAGCAGCGATGTTTAGGACAGAATTTTGTTTTAATTCTGTTAGCCCTAAATTAACACGTGCTCGATTAGTTAAATCTATAATGTTTTGAACGGTAATGGCGCTGGAATATAAAACCGATGATGGCAAAGCAATGGGTGCTACAATCAATAAAACTTTTAATAATATTAAAACCATGGAATAGCCAAGCAACACCCGATGTTTTAATAAATGCGGATGGTGCTTATTGCCCTCATGTGGAATCAAATGATCCCAAAAATGCTGCCAGGCGCGTCTAGCTCTCCGAGATATATGTTTTCTAATTTGTTCTGCTTTGTTAGTCATAACTAAAGATTAACATTACACTATACTACTATCTTAAATTTTTGTCAAGATTT
>CAZMMW010000070.1:0-2746 GCA_964567515.1 uncultured Gammaproteobacteria bacterium
ACACCTGTTACCATACACCTTATCAAGTGTTACCATATGGTGTTAACTGTACATTCCCTTGACAGGGTTAATTTATTTGTTATACTGTAGTATTAAAATTGTATATTTAAATAACTATTCAAAAATAAATAAAAAGGAAAAAAGATGCCAGATAAAATATTAATAATTGAAAATGACGAGCCCTTAAGAGGCTTGTTAAGCCAGGTTTTAACAAAAGAAGGTTTTATAGTTCAGGCCCGTGGAGACAAGGAAACAGGATTAAAAGCTTTTGTTGAATTCCAGCCCGATTTGGTCATAACCAATTCTCGTCTTCCAGACACAGATGACGCACTGTGTCTTATTCGAGATATAAGACAACAGAATAAAGTGCCGATGCTGTTACATACCGGCGCTGATGTTAAAAATACAGTTCTCATGAAATCTTTTCTTGAGGCTGGTATCAATCAACTTTTAAATAAACCAGTGGATCTACGGCTCTTATTAGTCACAGTGAAAAATTTAATAAAGAAAAATAGATAAAAATAAAAGCCCTCGAAGATTACTCAAGCCATTATCTCAAACATAGAATAATGGCTTTTTATTTTTTATCTTGACGAGTGAGAGTTTCTTGTCTGATTCTGTTAATGAATTCATCTTTGGTTAGTGTAGCTAAATCTTTTTGTCCTCTGATTCTGACTGTTAATTTGTCACTATTCATTTCTTTATCGCCAATTACTAAAGCGTAAGGAATTTTTTCAGTTTCGGCTTTTCTAATTTTATTGCCGATTGTTTCATTAGCATCATCCATTTCGCTGCGTATATTATGATCACGCAGCTCATTATTTAATCGTTGACAGAATTGGTGGTGCGCAGAGCCAACAGGCAGAATTTTAACCTGCACAGGAGAGAGCCACGCCGGTAAAGTACCAGCATAATGCTCTAATAATATCATAATAAATCTTTCAGGAGAGCCAATAATAGCGCGATGAATCATGACTGGGTGTTTAATTTGACCACCTTTATCAACGTAAGTTAAGTCAAACCTTTCCGGCATCACATAGTCTATTTGCACGGTGGACAGTTGCCACTCGCGGCCTAAGGCATCGGTAGCCATTAGATCCATTTTAGGCGCGTAAAAAGCAGCTTCGCCTGGTCCGGGAAAATAATCTATGTTATTACGCTGCATAATTTTTTCTGCCCACTTTTCTACCTTATCCCAAGCTTTAGGGTCGCCTAGATAAGATTTTATATTTTTCGGGTCTCTGGTGGATAGGCGATAACGATATTTAAAACCGAAAGTTGCCATTACCTCTTTGGTCATTTGTAACATGACGTCGATTTCTTCATCTACTTGATCTTCACGACAGAAGACGTGGCAGTCATCTTGGGAGAAAGAGCGAACTCTGGCCAGACCGTTTATTTCTCCTGGTTTTTCATCGCGATAAAGCATAGCAAAATCTGAATATCTCAATGGCAAATCACGATAACTTCTCATTTGGCTTGAGTAAATTTGCGTATGTTGCGGGCAGTTCATGGGTTTTAGATAGAATTCTTCTTCAGAATAGTTTGATATTACTTTAAACATGGAGTCATGATATTTGTCATAGTGTCCGGATTTCTTAAATAAATCAGCTTTAGCTATTTGCGGTGTCCAGACTTGAGTATAACCGGCTTTTCTTTGCAATTCTTCAATATAATCATTTAAAGCGCGGCGGATAAAGGCGCCTTTGGGTGTATAAAGCGGCAGACCGCTGCCGATTAATTCAGAGAAAGTAAATAAATCAAGTTGTTTACCGAGCTTTCTATGGTCACGTTTCTTGGCTTCTTTAATCATAGCGAGATATTCAGTTAGTTCTTTCTTGGTATCAAAAGCCAAGCCATAGACACGAGTTAACATTTTATTTTTTTCATCCCCGCGCCAATAGGCGCCGGCTAATCTTTCTAATTTCCAAGAACCTTCTTTAATATCTTTCATTTGAACTACATGTCCGCCGCGACAAAGATCTATAAATTTACCAGATTGATAATGAGTAACTTTTTCGCCCGTTTTTTCCAATTCCCCAATCATTTCAATTTTATAAAGATTGTCAGCAAAAAGCTTTTTAGATTCTTTGACAGTTACTTTTGTTTCCGTGAATTTATCCCAGGTTGGCGCTAATTCTTTCATCTTTTTTTCTATTTTAATCAGATCTTGCTCTATGATCGGTTTAGAAAATTCAAAATCATAATAAAAACCAGTCTCAATCGGTGGCCCCAAAGTTGGTTTAGCATCAGGCCACAGTTCTAAAACTGCGGCAGCTAGAAGATGTGATAAAGAATGGCGTTTTTGTTCAAGAGTAGACATACTTTTAGAAGTAAAAAGTTAAAGTTAAAATGAAAAATTATTTTTGTCATCCTGAGTTTATCTCGGGATTTATTTTGACTTGAGATGTTGAAATAAATTCAGCGTGCCAAGATTTAAAATTTTAATTTTTACATTAACAAACAACCCAAACGAATCATGTCATTTGGGTCCCGTAAAGTTTTACAAACCACGGGAGTTTCCACCCACATTCCCCGTGCTCCCGCTATGGCAGGATTTTACGGGGCACTCACTAATTGTCTGTACGTTTAGCCCTTTTTAAGGGTTCCTAGGCAAGGACGACAGTTGGTAGCTGTCGCAATCAGCGTACAAATTTTATAATACCGCAATCCATACTCTAAGTCAATTAATTGTACAGTTAACACCATATGGTAACACTTGATAAGGTGTATGGTAACAGGTGTT
>CAZMMW010000071.1:0-2626 GCA_964567515.1 uncultured Gammaproteobacteria bacterium
TTTTACGACACTAAAAATAATATAAAAAGAATTATAAACTAAATACTTGTTCCACATAAAACATTCTTAATTCAATTGGTAATTTATGCTATAAAATAAATAAACCAACTAAATTATCACTAACAAAAATTGTATACTTAGTAGACTACGTTAGGACAAGCTAGAATCAAGTTATTTTCAAATTACCCAAGCTTAACAGTGTCGTTTTCAACGATCCTGCCGTAAAAATCTAATCTTTGATTTTTGTTATCGTTTATTCCCAAACTTAAATATCTGCGATCTTCTGCTTTATAATCCCAAAACCTCTCACCATCTCCTTTTTTGAAAATTTTCTCGCCTTGTGTTTCTTCGGCAACGGAGTGAGCAGTGTAAAGAAACTTAAATAATTTACCGTCCCAATTAAGTTCTGATGGAAACGGTTGTTGAAATGGTGTTTTTATTTCTTTTACCAAAAGAAACACACCTTCGTTCAAATCGTCCGCAAACACAAAATTATCACTTAAAAAGCATTTAATATAATAACTGCCGTCATCAAATCTGAATTTTACCACTTCCCTTACCCCAAAAACCTTAGCATCTGCTAATAATCTTATATTTGGCTTAATTTTTGAACGAAATTCTGTAACTTCCATAGATATAAGTAGATACAAATATTTTATCGTAGATTGGTGGACCGTACCGGATTCGAACCGGTGACCTCTTCCATGCCATGGAAGCGCTCTACCAACTGAGCCAACGGCCCCTAAGTATCGAGTTGTTTGATGTATATAACTTAAGTTTTTCTAGATAAAAATAGACTAATTTATTATAAAATTTAAATTATTATCATGTCAATAATCATCGGTAATCTACGCACACATCTGCCGATTTTTTGCTAAACTGGAGGAATGACAATATGTATGGTAAAAACAATTAAAAAAATGTTTAAGGTAGGTTAAGTGGATAGCGGACAAGAATATCAAATTGGTCCATGCGGTAAAGGTCTATCCGTACGGCAAAAGAAGCAACCTGATGGTCAAAACCATTCATCCCGTGGATGCGGTTTTGTGCCGAACATAATATTATTCACTGCCTTATAGACAGGGGTAAACCAAACCAAAACAGCACAGTTGAAAGAAACGACCGCGAAAATGAGGAAGGTTTTTATCAAAAAAATACGTTCGTCAACTTATTTGGTTTGGAATTTAAGGCAAGTGTGCGGAATAATTACCACAATAAGCTTAAACACTGAGAGTTAAACGGGAAAACGCCAAACTAATTTCTGGCAAATTATCAATTAATCAATCTGCCAAATGTGCGTGTCTAAGACAGAAAAAATACTAACCTTAGCTATTTTATCTAATTTGTTCTACGTAGAACACTTTTAAACTTATCAATAATTACAATAACAGGAAATATTATTACTGCTCTGATAATTCTGAACAATCTTCGCGGTTGTAAAATTAACCGCCATAGCCATTCTAGCCCTAAACGTTTAAAAATTAATGGGGGCATAGTAAGATTACCAGCAAAATAATCTAAAGCTCCGCCAATTCCAATAGCAACTTTAACAGTTAATTTAGACAAATAATAATCTAACCAAAGTTCTTGCTTAGGATGGCCAAAAGCCACTAAAAGAATATCCGGTTTTTTATTTTGTAATTCTTGTAACAATTCGTCGTTAATCTTATCTTTAATAGGAAATTTAACATCGGAGTTAAAAATAGGTCCGGGTTTATATCCAACTATATTAGTCTTTCCATATTTTAAGCTAAAATTAAGCGTCGCTTTTTGTAATACAGAATCTGATTCTCCGGTTAAAAATATAGAATAACCGCCACTCTGAGAATCTTTAACAAGATTTTCTACTAACTCAACTCCCGTAATTCTACCCTTAGTTAAGGGGCAAAAATCTAAATATGAAGCCAAGATTAAACCTATTCCGTCTGGTACCACCAAATCAGCGTTTTGTAGTACTTTTGCATAGCCTACGTGATTATGTGCATAAACCATAATTTCTGGATTAGCTGTTACTATCAGGTGTTTTTTATCGTCTCTTAAGAAATCTTGGATCTTGGTTAAAACCCCCACTGGTCCTATATTAGCAATTCTAATCCCAAATAATGTGTACATAACTTAATAGTAACACGTGCTTTAAAGGAAAATATAGTATATGTACAGATTTTTACTTAAAATATGAATCTTGTCTTTTTTGGCTTGACTTAAAAGATCTAGTCTAGTACCCCGTAATATAAATAACCGCCTTTACTACATCGTCCAATAATGTTCCATCTTTGTTCAAAATTAATTGTATATTCTTAAATATGAAATCGACCTGTTTCACTATATCATTAGGAGACACGGATTTCCCATCCTTATCTATAGCGTTTTACCCTGTAATAAAACCATCTCGGCGTTTCCTAAATCAATCTTCAAGCCGTGAGAATAAGCACCCATTATCTGCGTAATATTTTTTGGATTTAAGTATTCTTTTTTATAGATTGGCGTAAATAAACTTTGGTGGTGTTTGTTGGACGAAATCCGAACTTTTTTTGACGAAAATCCGGACTGCGAAATTTGACCGCTCCGCCCCGCCCTTGCTTGGGCTGGCGAAATTTTTTGCGGCAACTTTACAATTCTTTGTATT
>CAZMMW010000072.1:0-2437 GCA_964567515.1 uncultured Gammaproteobacteria bacterium
CAATTTAATTATTAACAGTTTAGTATATGTCTAAAGCTAATTTTTGTCAAGGGTTATGGAACAAAGCCAGTTATTTTTCTCTTAATTTAGCCAAAATTAAATGCTGATTATTTAAAATTCAAGTCTTTTTAATATTTTTCAGTTTGCCTGTTCTAGAGTATTAGTTTAATCTAAGAACTACCAGCTTATGGCTGATATTATCCAAATATTACAACAAAATTTAGGCTCTAGTATTAAATCCGGAGAGTTATTAGCAAAACATACTAATTTTAAAATTGGCGGGCCAGCTAAGTTTTATTTTGAGGCCACTAGTTCTGATGAATTAGCACGGGCGGTACAGGTAGCTAATGAAATAGCCTTGCCTTATTTAGTATTAGGCGGCGGAGCTAATGTGTTGGTGTCAGATAATGGTTTTACTGGCCTTGTGATAGCGGCTCGTAATCAGCAATTAAAAATTATCAGTTCTACTGTACAAGTTGATGCCGGAGTAAAATTGGCGTTTTTAGTGCAGGAAACTGTAGCCGCAGGATTAACTGGACTAGAACCACTGGTGGCAATTCCTGGCACCGTGGGAGGAGCGATTTATGGTAATGCTGGTTTGCCACAGGCAGACAAAGGTTGTATTGGCGATTGGACAAAAGAAGTAAAGGTTTTAGCTATTGATAAAATAATTAAATTAACCCAAGAACAATGTCAGTTTGCTTATCGTACTTCTGTATTCAAACAAACCAAAGATGTAATTTTGGAAGCAATTTTAGAATTAGCGCCTGGCAGTCATCAAACCAGTCAGGAATTAATAAAAAAATATATTGCCGCTAGAAAAAACCAGCCATATAATTTACCATCGTCCGGTTGTGTTTTTATTAATGTGAATGTTGTAGATGATAAACAAAAAGAAGAATTGAAAGAAAAAATCAAAGAGTATAAGATATTGGATGGTTTTTTGACCAAAGGGCAAGTGCCAGCTGGTTGGCTAATTGAATTAGCTGATTGCAAAGGTAAGCAAATAGGTGGCGCTCAGGTATCAACTAAACACGCTAATTATATAGTTAATACGGGCAATGCTCGGGCAGAAGAAGTGGTAATGTTAATTTCTTATATTAAGCAACAGGTGCGGGATAAATTTGGCATTGAGCTGCAAGAAGAAATTCAATACGTGGGATTTTAATACACGCCCATACCTAAGTTTAAGTGAAGGGGTTAAACAAAAAGGCACCGGGTTTATTTTCCTAGCGCCTGATAAGCGGATTGGTTATTTAATTTTTGTTTTCAAGAAATTGATTCGAGATCGATCTATTCAAATGATTAGAACGGATAGCATTAGCTAGCATTCGTGCTGCTGAAATTACAATTATTTTTTTAGAGACTTTTTGTGTGATGGGAATAGAATCGGAAACAAAAACTTGGTCTAAGACATTGTTATTAATTAATTTTAAAGCTTGTTTAGCAAAAACTGCATGAGTGGCGATAGCTCGAACGGATAGGGCATTACGCTTTTTTAATACACTACTCGCATTGCAAAGTGAGTTTCCTGTATCAATAACATCGTCCACAATAATAATATTTCTGTCAGATACTTGACCGATAATATTCATTACCTCACTTTTATCTTGTTGTGGCCTTCTTTTATCAATTAGGATTAGTTTAGCGTTCAGTATCTTAGCATAAGCCCTGGCTTGTTTAATACCGCCAACATCTGTGGAAGCGACTGATAGATTTTTTAGTTTTTTTAATTGGGGAAAGATTTTTTCGAATATCTTTGAGCCGTATAGATTATCTACTGGTATATCGAAGAAGCCTTGTATTTGTGAGGCGTGTAAATCAATAGTAATGACTCTATCAGCACCAGCAGTAGTTATAAGATTGGCGACCAGTTTGGCCGTAATTGATACTCGAGGCTGATCTTTTCGATCCTGGCGAGCATAGCCAAAATATGGCATAACTACATTAACACTTTTAGCAGAAGCTCTTTTGGCCCCATCAATCATAATTAATAATTCCATCAAATTGCTGTCGGGTTGATAAGTAGACTGAATTAAGTAGACATCGCGGCCACGGATATTTTCTTTATATTTAATCCAAGTTTCACCGTCAGCGTGATTTTTGATCTCAATTTTTCCTAAGGGCAGTTTAAGATGTTGGGCAATTTTTTTACCCAATTCTATACTAGAACGGCCGGCAAAAAGTTTAAGTCGCATTATTTTATCTCCTTTTTATTTAGTATTAGATTCGTTGTTAAAAAGCATTTTTTAATTCAATTTTAGTGATTTACGGCCACATTTATATATTAAGCGCAGTAGTTTACTTTAACATTAAATTAAATTAACAGTCAAACCAAGGGCTTGACAGTTAGCAGTCTTATTTACAAGATAATTTTTATTACTTAAAATTAAAGTTACCTTAAGTTTTCCACAAGCTATTATATGCTTAGTAATAA